>NZ_CP012600.1:3391916-3566916 GCF_001278705.1 Bacillus gobiensis | reverse complement strand
TCCGGACAACGCTTGCCACCTACGTATTACCGCGGCTGCTGGCACGTAGTTAGCCGTGGCTTTCTGGTCAGGTACCGTCAAGGTACCGGCTTATTCAACCGGCACGTGTTCTTCCCTGACAACAGAGCTTTACGATCCGAAAACCTTCATCACTCACGCGGCGTTGCTCCGTCAGACTTTCGTCCATTGCGGAAGATTCCCTACTGCTGCCTCCCGTAGGAGTCTGGGCCGTGTCTCAGTCCCAGTGTGGCCGATCACCCTCTCAGGTCGGCTACGCATCGTTGCCTTGGTGAGCCGTTACCTCACCAACTAGCTAATGCGCCGCGGGTCCATCTGTAAGTGGTAGCACAAGTGCCACCTTTGATCACAAAACCATGCGGTTTCGTGACGCATCCGGTATTAGCCCCGGTTTCCCGGAGTTATCCCAGTCTTACAGGCAGGTTACCCACGTGTTACTCACCCGTCCGCCGCTAACCTTTCGGAGGCAAGCCTCCAAAGGTTCGCTCGACTTGCATGTATTAGGCACGCCGCCAGCGTTCGTCCTGAGCCAGGATCAAACTCTCCAATAAAAGTTTGACTGACTACGCATAGTCGCCTATGCGATTTTTTTAAAACATTTAGAATTAACAGGTACGTTTGTCTTGTTTAGTTTTCAAGGAACTTTTTCCGCCGCTCTTAAAGCGACCATATAAATATATCATCTGTAAAAATAATAGTCAACAACTTTTATAAAAAAAATTAGATTTAAAAAAACTTGCCCTTATTTTATGTAATCAATCGATAAATCATTTCTCTAGCTTAAAGAAATGATCTCTTCATTAACACTGATGAGCGGTCGTGAGAGAGAGTCGTTTTCGTGAAAAACGATTTCTCCTATTTTCCCGTTAGAAAGAACAATAGTAGAATGTTTTAAAGAGTTCATTATGAATATAGTGATTCGCTTCATTACAGCTTCATCATAAAAAATCAGATGCTGCCTCGTAAAGTTCTCAAAAGACATCAGCCAATTTGAATCATTTCTCTTATTTTTTTCTATAAAAAAATCAATAACCGCTCGAGAACCTGAAAGGATTTTACCAAATAAATGAATTTGATCTCCTTTGATAGATAAAGGATATCCGCTCCCATTTATAAGCTCATGATGCTGAAGGATTGCAACCTTTGCTTTTTGCGATATCACCGAAGCGTTTTCTAGCATTTTACAGCTAAGGGCCGGGTGTTTTTTGTAGAGAGCATCAACCTTCCTATCTCCGTGCGAAAGCTGGGATATCCCACAATCAGATAAATAGCCAGCCAATGCAATTTGTACAATATCTCCCCGATCCATTTGCATTTTTGCTGCCGTAATTGCTCCAAGTAGTGCCATACAAATGGAATCTGTGCAGGTAATCCTTCTCTTTCAATTGCAAAAGCTTCTTAAAAACCTTCTCAGGGGATGATAACGACAAATCAACCAACGGCAAAATCGCTTTACGAGCAGAAAAGACATCAACCTTACTCCCTGCTTGCCAAGACATAAAATCCTTTTCGTATGCTTTCACAGTTATCGTAAATTCTTTATCAAAGTCCGACGGCTGATGATTTTGCTCTTTTTCAGACGTATCAACCGGAGCTGCGCTTTCATTATCTATAAGAAAAAACAGCTGAAGCATCGTGATATGTTCCTCATCCAACACTGTTCCTTTTTTTTTAAAAAGGAATGGACGAATAAAGAAAAATATCTTGATTAAGAGTATCTCCCGACTGAAGGCGGTCATTCAACATAAACAAACATTCCTTTCAACATAGAAATGAAATCGAATAATGAGAAAAAAGACCTATATATTTATACATATTATATAAGAAAAAATACCCAATGTCTTTACTTGGTATCTTTATTCCCGACAAAAAAGAGCCAGGAATCATCCTGGCTCTTTTCTTCTTTATTCTTCTTTCGCTTCAATTTCTTCAGCCGTTTCTTCTTCCAGTTCTTCATTTTTTTCAACCAATGCAACTGTAGCAACATGCTCTTGCTCGCCCAAACGGATCAACCTGACCCCTTGAGTTACACGGCCGGTCTGAGAGATATCATTGATATCCATACGGATAATCACTCCGCTGGCTGTAATAATCATCAAGTCCTCTTCCCCGTTTGTCGCTTTGACAGTAATGAGAGAACCGTTATTTTCCGTTATCTTACACGTTTTAAGCCCTTTTCCTCCACGGCTTTGAACTCTGTAATCTTTTGCAGGAGTTCGTTTTCCATATCCCTTTTCCGTTACGATCAAGACATGGGAATCTTCTTCTAGAATCTCCATTCCAACGACTAAATCATCTTCAGAAAGACTGATGCCTTTGACTCCGGCAGCTGTTCGGCCCATTTGGCGGACATCGGTTTCATGGAAACGGATCAGAAGCCCGTCTTTTGTTCCAATAATGATATCCTTTTTGCCATCTGTCAGCCGAACCGAAATCAGCTCATCATCCTCCCGAAGGCCCAGAGCAATCAACCCGTTATTTCGGATGTTGGCAAACTGGGAAAGCGTCGTGCGTTTTGAAATTCCTTGCTTCGTCGTAAAGAAAAGATAAGACGAATCATCAAACTCAGTCACAGGAATAATGGCATTAATCCATTCTCCTTTTTCAACTTCTAACAGATTGATAATCGGAATCCCTTTAGCCGTTCTGCCGAATTCAGGGATTTCATATCCTTTCGCTCGATAAACCTTCCCTTTATTTGAAAAGAAAAGTATCGTATCGTGCGTGGAGGTAGAAATAAGATGTTCAACAAAATCATCTTCGTTTGTTCCCATCCCTTGAATTCCTTTTCCTCCGCGTTTTTGACTGCGGTAGGTTGAAGAAGGGAGACGTTTAATGTAGCCATTGTGAGTAAGCGTGAGAACAATATTCTCTTGTGTAATTAAATCTTCATCTTCGATCGCTTCAATTCCCGCGGTGATAATTTCAGTTCGCCGCTCATCATTAAAGCGCTCCTTGATTTCAATGAGCTCTTCTCTGATAATTTCCAGAACCTTTTCTTCATTGGCGAGGATTTCTTTTAACTCCGCGATCAAGGCAATTAATCCTTTATACTCATCTTCAATTTTTTCTCGTTCAAGTCCAGTTAAACGCTGCAAACGCATATCCAAGATGGCTTGAGCCTGTTTTTCTGTTAATGAAAATTGCTCGATCAAGCCATTTTTAGCGATATCCCCTGTTTGAGAACCTCTGATAAGTGCAATCACTTCATCAAGGTGATCAAGTGCAATTCGCAATCCTTCGAGAATGTGGGCCCTTGCCTCGGCTTTTCTTAACTCAAACGCTGTCCGCCGTTTAATGACAACCTTTTGATGTTCCAAGTAATAAAAAAGACACTGCTTCAGGCTTAACACCTTCGGCTGTCCGTTAACAAGCGCCAAAAGATTGATTCCAAAAGAAGTTTGCAAAGCCGTTTGCTTATACAAATTATTTAAAAGCACATGGACGTTTGCATCTCTTCGTAATTCAATGACAATTCTCATTCCGTTACGGTCTGATTCATCCCTGAGATCAGTGATCCCATCGATTTTTTTGTCACGGACTAGATCGGCTATCTTTTCGATTAATTTGGCTTTGTTTACCTGATATGGCAGCTCTTTTACGATAATAATCTGTTTTCCGGATGCTGTTGTTTCAATTTCCGTTTTTGCCCGGAGTGTAATGGATCCCCGGCCGGTTTCATAGGCCTTGCGAATACCGCTTCTGCCGATAATCTGTCCGGCTGTCGGAAAATCAGGGCCAGGAATGATTTCCATCAGCTCTTGTGTGCCGATTTCTGGATCATGGCTGACTGCCAAAACTCCGTCAATGACTTCTCCAAGCTGGTGAGGGGGAATGTTTGTTGCCATTCCGACTGCAATTCCTGACGCACCGTTTACAAGAAGATTTGGAAACCTTGACGGCATGACAATTGGTTCTTTTTCCGCACCATCGTAATTGTCCTGATAATCAATCGTGTCTTTCGTAATATCGCGCAAAATTTCCATCGCGATTTTTGACATCCGCGCTTCGGTGTAACGCATCGCTGCAGCAGAATCGCCATCTACCGATCCAAAGTTACCATGGCCATCCACCAGCATATAACGATAGTTAAAATCCTGTGCCATCCGAACCATTGAATCATAAACGGCCACATCACCGTGGGGATGGTATTTTCCGATGACTTCCCCAACAATACGTGCAGATTTTTTGTATGGTTTGTCGCTGGTCATACCAAGATCGTTCATGGCATACAATATTCTTCTATGCACAGGCTTCAGTCCGTCGCGGACATCCGGGAGAGCCCGTGAAACGATAACACTCATCGCGTAATCTAAAAAGGACGTACGCATTTCTTGGCTAATATTAATTCCGGTCACTTTCGGTGTGTTATTTTGCTCACTCATAAAAAAAACCTCCCTAAAGGTTTACGTGAAATGACGGGAGCAGAAGTAAATTCCATTCATTTCATTCTTATCTTTCGTGCATAAAACGTCTATTCTTCATTATATCAATAATCTCGTACTTATACACCTCTAATTGATAGAATATCAACAATTTCAAGATTTTTTAAGCTTCTATCAATAGATTCCACCTGGTTTTTAATAAAACAGGAGGCAACTCAGGAAATCAGCATGAGGCTTTTATCCCTGAATCACCCCCTAAAATATTAGATATCTAGATTTTTTACATATTGCGCATTTTCTTCAATGAAATTTCGGCGTGGTTCTACCTTGTCGCCCATTAACATTTCAAATGTTTCGTCTGCATCCATTGCATCTTCCAGCGTCACCTGCAAGAGGGTTCTGGTTGATGGATCCATCGTCGTTTCCCATAATTGGGTAGCGTTCATTTCACCTAGACCTTTGTAGCGCTGAAGACCCGGCTTCGGCGTTTGGGGCAAGTTGCTAAGGACCACTTCCAATTGCTTGTCATTGTATGCATATTCAATGCGCTTGCCCTGTTGAATTTTGTATAAAGGCGGCTGGGCAATGTAGACATATCCGCTTTCCAGAACTTGACGCATGTATCTGTAAAAGAACGTAAGGAGCAGCGTTCGAATATGCGCTCCGTCAACATCAGCATCCGTCATGATGACAACTTTATGGTATCGTGCTTTTTCAATATTGAAATCTTCTCCGATACCCGTGCCAAGTGCTGTAATCATGGAACGAACTTCATTATTCGAGAGAATTTTATCAAGCCTTGCTTTTTCCACGTTTAAAATCTTACCCCTTAGAGGCAGAATGGCTTGAAAATGCCGGTCTCGGCCTTGCTTAGCAGATCCCCCAGCAGAATCCCCCTCAACAATATACAGTTCAGAAATCGAGGGATCCTTTGAAGAACAATCGGCGAGTTTTCCTGGCAAGTTCGATATTTCCAGCGCACTTTTCCGTCTGGTCAGCTCACGGGCTTTTTTTGCCGCCATTCGAGCTCTTGCTGCCATAACACCTTTTTCAACAATTTTCCTTGCTGAATCAGGATTTTCAAGCAGGAAGGTTTCAAACGCTTCAGAAAACAGGTTATCGGTAATTGTTCGTACTTCAGAATTTCCGAGCTTCGTTTTTGTCTGTCCCTCAAATTGAGGATCGGGATGCTTGATACTGATGATCGCTGTTAAGCCTTCCCGAACATCGTCGCCTGTCAAATTCGGATCATTCTCTTTGAAAACGCCATTTTTTCTGGCGTAATCGTTAATCACTCTAGTTAATCCGGTTTTAAAGCCCGATTCATGAGATCCGCCTTCGTACGTATTAATATTATTCACGAAGGAATAAATATTGCTGGCAAAGCTGTCATTGTATTGCAGAGCCACTTCGACAACAATGTTATCTCTTTCCTTCTCAATGTAGACAGGCTCTTCATGCACGACTTCTCTTTTTCGGTTTAAATGGGCAACGTAGCTTTTAATCCCGCCTTCATAGCAATATTCTTTTTTTTGTTCTTGTCCTTCGCGCGTATCTTCAATTGTGATTTGGACACCTTTTGTCAAAAACGCCAGCTCACGAACACGATTCGCAAGCGTATCAAAATCATAGACAATTGTTTCTTTAAAAATTTCCGGATCAGGAGTGAAATGAGTGATAGTACCGGTCACATCGGTTTCACCAATAATTTTAAGATCAGCTTTAGGTACTCCTCTTTCATACTCCTGATAATGAACGTTTCCATCTCTGTGGACGGTGACATCCAGACCTGTTGAAAGTGCATTTACCACAGAGGCGCCAACCCCATGCAGTCCGCCGGAAACTTTGTACCCGCTTCCGTCAAATTTTCCGCCGGCGTGAAGAACGGTCATGATAACTTCGACTGCCGGTCTCCCCATCTTTTCCTGAATCCCTACAGGTATCCCTCGTCCGTTATCCTTTACCGTAATGCTATTGTCTTTTTCGATGATCACATTGATTTCATCGCAGTATCCAGCAAGTGCTTCATCAATACTGTTGTCAACAATTTCCCAAACTAAATGATGCAGCCCTTTGGCACTGGTAGAACCAATATACATCCCAGGTCTTTTTCTTACAGCCTCAAGACCTTCCAGTACCTGTATTTGATTTTCATCATAATTATTGTTTTGCTGTTCCATTGCCATGATCATTCACCTACTCTTTTCTTGAACATATGTTTCAAAGAACTTTCGTCTGCCAACACGTGAAAGACCGCCTCTACAAGTGAGGGATGCATGATGCACGCTTTTTTAAGGTTCTTGATGATAAAGGGGACAGGTACACATTTTTTTCAGTCACAACAAATGACCGGGGCGATCCGCCTGCAGTAGAAATTATTGTTTCGGCGTGCCCGTTTAAAAAATCTTCGACAATTGGAGAATTATTTATTTTGAAATCAAAGATTGCAACGATATCCCGAATGGGAACGACAATGTCATCACCTATATGGATATACACGTTCCTACCCCTTTTCTCTTAGGTTAGCATTCCATTATCGACACGATAGATTGCCGCTTCCTTCAGTGTTTCATGGTCAATTCCTTCAACACTGGTAGTTGTTACAAAAGTCTGCACGCGGCCTTGAATCGTATTGAGCAGATGTGATTGTCTGTAACCATCAAGCTCTGACAAGACATCGTCCAATAAAAGAATAGGAAATTCGCCAATTTCCTCCTCAATTAGGTCAATCTCCGCCAGCTTCAGAGATAGCGCTGTTGTCCTTTGCTGCCCCTGAGATCCGTACGTTTGCACATCTCGTCCATTCACATAAAAAAGAAGATCATCCCGATGGGGGCCGGAAAGCGTTATCCCCCGGTCAATCTCTCTCTTTTTCAAACCGGAAAAAATTTCTTGATATCTTGTAATCATTTTCGACAAATCCGGAGCATCTGATACATCAAGCGACGTTTTGTAGTCAAGAGCGAGCTCCTCCAGCCCTCTTGAAATGCCCAGGTGAATCGGTTTTGCCCATTTTTCCAGCTGAATAACGAACTCAAGACGTTTCGCGACAACCTTTGCTGCTGTTTCAACCAGCTGCTCTGTCAGGACATCGAGCATCGTTTGATCAGATTCTTTTTTTGTTTGCAGAAGCTTTAACATGTGGTTTCGCTGAACCAGGATCTTCTGGTATCTGGAAAGGTCATGCAAATAAACAGGAGAAACCTGGCCGATTTCCATATCAAGAAACCGTCTCCTTACTTGCGGGCTTCCTTTGACCAAGTTTAAATCCTCAGGCGCAAACATAATCGTATTAAAAGCTCCGATATAGCGGCTGAGTTTTTGCTGCTCAATATGATTAACTTTTCCTTTTTTTCCTTTTTTCGAAATAACTAACTGAATCGGAACGGGGCCGTTTCTTTTTATGATCCGTCCTTCTATTTTAGCATACTCTTGGTCCCATTGGATGAGTTCTTTATCATTTGATGTGCGATGGGACTTCGCCATAGCTAGAACATAGATCGATTCCATTAAATTTGTTTTTCCTTGAGCATTTTCTCCTATGATGACGTTCACTTTATTTTGAAACTCAAGTGAGACGCGGTCGTAATTTCGGTAAGATGCTAACGCAAGACTCTCGATATGCAATCCTTTTTTCACCCGCCTCTAATTGACAACTTGAAATGATCCGACTCCCTCAATGTCTACCAGATCTCCGACATAAAGCTTACGTCCTCTTCGGTTATCCGGTTCGCCATTGACCAAAATTGTATGCTCTGACAAAAACCATTTGGCCATCCCGCCAGATTGAATAACCTCCGCCAATTTTAAGAATTGGCCGAGCGTGATCATATTTGTATCAATGGATACTGGATTCGCCATTTTATCGACCTCTTTCAAATATCACTAATTATTCATTATACTAAAAAAACGGAAAACAAGAAAATGAGAATTTTGGAAGATAAAAACGAAAAAACACTTTTTAAAAAAAGTTGCCAGCTTTAGCTGCCGGCAACCTTGAATTAGTATGTTCGAACAGGAAGAATCAACTGCACTATTGATTCATCGTTCGGGGTGCGAATTAAAAACGGGCGCATAGGGCCTGAAAAACTGATATGAATTTCTGTGCCCTCTAATACTTTTAGCGCATCAAGCATGTATTTCGGGCTGAATGATATATTTAACTCTTCACCGTCGAAGCTCTCAGACACGACGGATTCAATTACTTTTCCGATTTCAGGAGAATTCGATGAAATTTCAACAATTTTGTCAGGATTTGCCGATAGTTTTACTACGTTATTCCTTCCCTCTCTTGCCAGCAATGAAGCACGATCAATCGCTTGTAAAAACTCCTTCGTATTGACAATAAAATCTGTATTGCTTTCCTGTGGAATCAGCCTTGATGTATCTGGATAAGTCCCATCTAGCAGCCTGGAGAAAAACAGGATATTTTTCGTTTTGAACAACACTTGAGTATCCGTAACAACGATATCTACCAGCTCCCTGCTGTCATCCAATATTTTGCTCAATTCGGTCAGGCTTTTCCCAGGGATCACGACGTTATAGGATTCTTCATCCCTCAGCTCAAGAGCAGCTTTTCTATAAGCCAAGCGGTGGCTATCTGTTGCCGTGCAAAACAATTCATTATTCCCGATCTTCCAGTTTACACCTGTCAAGATAGGGCGTGTTTCTGAGGTGGACACAGCGAATACCGTTTGCCTTATCATATTTTTCAGTAGATCAGTCGGAATTTGAAAGCCGTGATGCTCTTCTAGTTGAGGCAGCAGTGGATATTCCGATGCATCCAGTCCATTAAGGCTGAATTCAGCTTTCCCTGACCGGATAATCGTTTCATGCTGATTTTGAACTTCAATTTCTACGATAGACATCGGTAATTTTCTTACGATTTCACTGAAAAAGCGTGCTTGTAAGACTATGCTTCCAGCTTGATGAATCGTAACGTTCTCGTTTTCTTCCTCAATGCATGGAATAAAGGATTCAATCGAAATATCTGAATCACTTCCAGTCAATGATATACCCTCAGTAGAAGCTTCAATTTTTATCCCGGTTAAGATAGGAATGGTTGTCCGAGATGAGACAGCCTTTAATACACTTTGTACGCTTTCTACCAGCCGATCTTTTTGAATCGTGAATTTCATGATTCTCCTCCTTGATGATATATATATATTTATATTAAAAAAATAGTAGAAGTAATAGTAGGGCATGTGGATTTGTGGATAAGTACGCAGAGGGAAAGGAAACACAGTCTATCCACATGTGGATAGACTGTGTATGACCATGCGTTTTTTATTCACACTTTTCCCAACTTATCTTAATTGTTCTCTAATCTCTTTTACTTGTTGCTGCAGCAATTCATCATTGCTTAATAGCTTTGAAATTTTTTCATGGGCATGAATGACGGTCGTGTGATCGCGTCCCCCAAATTCTTCCCCGATTTTCGGTAGAGACGAGTCTGTCATTTCTCTTGATAGATACATAGCAATTTGTCTAGGGAATGCGACAGACTTTGTCCGTTTTTTTGCTTTGAAATCTTCAAATTTTATATTAAACTGCTGGCCGACAATCCGCTGTATGTCTTTAATTGTAATCACTTTAGGCTTAGAGGAAGGAATAATATCCTTTAATGCTTCTGCGGCAAGATCCGCATTAATATCTTTATTGATTAAAGACGAATATGCGACGACCCTGATGAGTGCGCCTTCCAGCTCTCTGATATTGCTGTCGATTTGATTGGCGATATACAACATCACTTCATTTGGAATATCAAGCCCTTCCGCCTTTGCTTTTTTCCGCAAAATAGCGATCCTTGTTTCCAAATCCGGCGGTGTAATATCTGTGATCAAACCCCATTCAAAGCGGGATCTGAGTCTGTCTTCAAGAGTCGGTATTTCCTTTGGCGGACGGTCGCTGGAAATGACTATTTGTTTGCTTTCATCATGCAATGCATTAAACGTATGAAAAAATTCCTCTTGTGTTTGTTCTTTCCCTGCCAAAAATTGAATATCATCAATCAGCAGCACGTCTACATTTCGATATCGATTACGGAAATCTACGGCTTTATTATCTCTGATGGAATTAATAAACTCATTCGTGAATTTTTCTGAAGATAAGTAAACAACTTTTGCAGAAGGATTATGGTCCAATACATAATGGCCAATGGCATGCATCAAGTGCGTTTTGCCAAGCCCTACTCCCCCATAGATAAACAACGGATTGTAGGCTTTAGCAGGTGCCTCGGCCACTGCCAAAGAAGCAGCATGGGCAAAGCGGTTTCCTGATCCGATAACAAATGTATCAAAGGTATATTTCGTATTCAGCATGTTTTGCGGAAATTCAGATTGCTCGTCGTCCTTGGGCATATTCTTTATCGGAGCTTTTGGTGCGATGTTTTGTTCTTCCTGATTTTGCGGAATCACAAACTTAATGGCCAGCTCCTCGCCTGTTAAATCAAAAATCGTCTCGGCTACTAAACCTAAGTATCTTGAATTCAGCCAATCTCTCGCAAATTCGTTTGGAGCAGTTATGGTCATTGTGTCTCCTTGAAGAGAATGGGCTTTTGTTGATTTCATCCATGTTTCAAAGCTCGGTTTGCTTAATTTCCCCTCTATTTTTTCAAGAGCCTTATTCCATAATTCTGATATATTTTCCATGTATTAAAGCGTCCCTCCTTTTTTCAAAATAACCAAGCAGCTACTGTTATATAACACTAAAAAATAACAACATTTAACCCTATTTACGTCAGAAAGCCCCCCTTGTCTATGTAAAGAAAAATTTCAAGGGATGAACTGTACGTAAAACCAGGGTTTAGTGGGAAGAATGAGCATTGTATAATAATTGAGTTATGCACATCAAATGTTGAAAAGAGTATAATATAGTAGAAAAATGTCTTTTAAACTTATTCACACCTTTGTGGAAAAGCTAGTCCTCACCTTGTTAAAAAACTTTCCACAAATTATTCACACTCTGTGGATAAAGTCAAAACTGCATCCAGTTGTTAAGAGTGAAAACACAAATATAATATCAAAATAAAGCTTGAGTTGCAATGGGTGATCTCAACTTATCCACACACCAAACATCCTGTTGATCTTTTTTTGTCCACACTAGTTAAGAATGTGAAAATCTTGTTTAAAACACAAAAAAACGTCGAAATGCGTCCGGAAAGATATCCACAGTGGATAATAGAGATAAATGATCTTTCGACATGGAGAAAAAAAGGGGTTTCTTATTGTCACCCGATGTGATATTCTATATGGGTTACAAATTGGGGAAGTTGACAGTAAAGTGGTGCCAACCATATAATATATAAGACTGTCTTAAGCAGAATATACTCAGTCAATCCTCGAGGGAGGTGTCGTAAGATGAAAAGAACGTTTCAACCAAATAACCGTAAACGCAGCAAAGTTCATGGCTTCCGCAGCCGTATGAGTTCCAAAAATGGACGTCAAGTATTAGCACGCCGCCGCCGTAAAGGTAGAAAAGTGTTATCAGCCTAGGCCACTGAATCCTAATCAGTGGTCTTTTTTACATAGAGGAATACTGGATAAATGCAGCTGGCTGCTCTTCATCCGTCATTTTCTCTGAAAAGCTTGATATCGGAGTGAAGAACGTCATGAAGAAAAAAAACCGATTGAAAAAAAATGAAGAGTTTCAAACTGTATTTCAACGAGGAAAGTCGATGGCAAACCGCCAGTTTGTGATATATATTCTTAACCAGCCGAAGCTGGACGAGTTTCGAGTAGGACTGTCCGTCAGTAAAAAAATTGGCAATGCAGTTACTAGAAACCGGATAAAACGGCTGATCCGCCAGGTCATTCTTGAGGAAAAGGACAAATTGAAATGCAAAAACGATTATGTCATCATTGCTAGAAAGCCTGTGTGCGACATGTCTTATGAAGAAATCAAAAAAAGTCTTCAACATCTTTTCAGAAAATCATTTGTTTATCAATCTGATAGAGGACGTGGCGATAAAAATTGAAAACTTTCATCTTTTTGAAGTAAAGCGCTTCCTCGTGGATTTATCTTATACAATGAAGAGCAATTGGGCACAAATGATGATAGAATACAGGTTAGAAACAGACTTTAATGGATCCACATTGATCAGGTAGGAGGAAAAGTTGTTGAAAAGGCGAAATTTGTTATTGCTAGTTTTAGTTGGGGCATTGATACTGCTTGCCGGTTGTACTCAACTGAATGAGCCGATTACATCTGAAAGTACAGGATTTTGGGACCAATATATTGTTTATCCTTTATCACAAGTTATTATCTTTTTTGCAGAATTAATGGGAAATAACTACGGACTCTCTATCGTTGTTGTTACGATATTAATCCGTTTGCTTATATTGCCGTTAATGCTTAAGCAGCTCAGAAGTTCAAAGGCTATGCAGGCTTTGCAGCCGGAAATTTTGAAGCTTAGAGAAAAATATAGCTCGAAGGACCAGAAAACACAGCAAAAGCTGCAGCAGGAGACAATGTCTCTTTTTCAAAAGAATGGGGTCAACCCGCTTGCAGGCTGCTTTCCTATTTTAATTCAAATGCCTATTTTGCTTGGTTTTTATCAAGCGATTATGAGAACCCATGAAATTAGTAACCATAACTTCCTATGGTTTGATTTGGGAGACAGAGATCCGTTCTTTATACTTCCTATCGTAGCGGGGATTACAACGTTTACTCAGCAAAAGCTGATGATGGCAGGAAATCCTGCAACATCACAAAATCCGCAAATGGCGATGATGTTATGGCTGATGCCGATTATGATTGTTGTTTTTGCGATCAATTTCCCGGCTGCACTTTCACTTTATTGGGTCGTAGGGAACTTGTTTATGATCGGTCAGACGTTTTTAATTAAAACGCCTGAAGTTAAGACAGACACCACACCGCAAAAATCAAAAGGAAACGCAAAAAAATGAAGGAGCTGACTGCTACTGGACGTACCGTCGCTGAAGCAGTAGATTCCGCATTAAAAAAATTAGACGTAAAAATAAATGATATCGAATATGAAGTGATTGATGAAGGGAAAAAAGGGATTTTTGGACTCTTCGGCCATAAACCTGCCGTCGTAAAAGTCATCGAAAAACCTTCTCCAATCCTCGCAGGTAAAAATTATTTGGAACAAATCGTGAATCATTTAGAAATAGAAGCCGAGATCACTGCTTTTGAAAAAGAAAATGTAGTGAGCTATGAGATCAAAGGCAATCAAACGGCGCTTTTGATAGGAAAAAGAGGACAGACTCTCAATGCTTTGGAAACCTTGGTCCAGATGGCAATCAATCGCGTATCCGAAAAATACTTGCAAGTGACCGTGGATGCCGAAGGATACCGGGAAAAAAGAAAAAATACGCTTATTCAATTGGCCCATCGAATGTCGGATCAAGCGATGAAGCAGAAAAAATCCATTCAGTTTGAACCGATGCCGTCAGCAGAAAGAAAAATCATTCATAAAGCACTTTCTAATGACCAGAGGAATATCGAAACATATTCCGAGGGTGAAGGGCGAAATCGCCATGTCGTTATTTCATATAAAGGGAAGAGCGGTTCGAACAATTAAATAGTATGAGAGATACCGGAGCTTTGCAAATGCAAAAGCTCCTTTTTTTTTATAGAGAAAAAAGCATTTCACTGAGAGTAATTATAATTTTTCCCGGTATGATTGAATCAGATCCGTTTAAATTTTCGCTTTTTAGGTGTAAGCTGTTGATAAAAGAAATGGAGCGTAAAAAATATTGTTATTCACATGTGGATAAGTTAAAGTGGTAGAAGTGCAGATTTTTAAAAGGTTCCCTCCTGTGGATAATTTGAAACAGAAACACATTTATGGTATCTTTAAGTGTTGATTGACCAAAAAATCAATTTTTTTTATATAGATAGAATGACAAAAAAGAGGTGAATGAAAGTGGCTGAAGCGGATACGATTGCTGCCATATCGACACCGATGGGTGAAGGTGCAATTGCTATAGTAAGGCTAAGCGGACCGGAAGCATTACCGATCGCAGACTATATTTACAAAGGACCCGGAGAAAAAAAACTTAGCTCCGTGGATTCCCATACCATTCATTACGGACATATTGTCGACACGGAAACGAATGAAACGATTGAGGAAGTCATGGTTTCAGTATTAAAAGCCCCGAGAACTTTTACACGGGAAGATGTCGTTGAAATCAATTGTCACGGCGGAATTGTGACTGTCAATAAAGTTCTTCAGCAAGCTCTTAAAAACGGAGCAAGGCTGGCGGAACCAGGGGAATTTACGAAGCGTGCATTTTTAAACGGGCGGATCGATCTGTCTCAAGCGGAAGCCGTCATGGATTTAATTCGCGCGAAAACAGACCGCGCCATGAACGTGGCAATGGGGCAAATGGAGGGGAAGCTCTCCAAGCTCATTACACAGTTGAGGCAGCAGCTTTTAGAAACTCTTGCCCATATTGAAGTAAATATTGATTATCCGGAATATGACGATGTGGAGGAAATGACTCATCGAATTTTAGTAGAGAAAGCAGCCTTTGTCCGCAATGAAATTGAAGGCCTCCTTCAAACCTCGTCACAAGGAAAAATTCTTCGAGAAGGTCTTTCTACAGTGATCATCGGGAGACCGAATGTCGGAAAGTCATCTCTTTTGAACAGCCTTGTCCATGAAACGAAAGCGATAGTTACAGATGTACCCGGTACGACGAGAGATGTGATTGAAGAGTATGTCAATGTCCGGGGTGTGCCTCTTCGTCTTGTTGATACCGCCGGAATTCGTGAGACTGAAGACATTGTCGAACGAATCGGCGTTGAACGGTCAAGACAGGTGCTGAAGGAAGCGGATTTGATTATGCTTGTCTTAAATTACAACGAGCCATTATCTGATGAAGATATCAAGCTGTTTGAAGCGACTAAAGGAATGGACAGGATTGTGATCGTCAACAAAACGGATCTTTCGCAGGTGCTGGATATGGACCGTGTCCGAGATCTGGCTGAAAACCGCCCTGTCGTTACCACCTCATTATTGAAGGAAAAAGGAATCGATGAATTGGAATCCGCGATTCAGTCGTTATTTTTTTCTGGAGGGATTGAAGCAAAGGACTTAACGTATGTCAGCAACTCCAGGCACATTTCGGTTCTTCAGGAAGCAAAATCGGCGATCAACGATGCATTAAATGGAATTGACCAGGATGTACCGATTGATATCGTTCAAATCGATTTAACCAGGTGCTGGGAGCTGCTGGGGGAAATCATTGGCGACACCGTGCACGAAAGCTTAATTGACCAACTGTTTTCACAGTTTTGTTTAGGAAAATAAAAAAAGGAGGAATTCGTATGTCCTATGAAGCAGGCAATTTTGACGTCATTGTCGTGGGCGCCGGACATGCCGGCGTTGAAGCAGCCCTCGCTTCAGCAAGGCAAGGGGCAAAAACCCTTGTTTTGACGATTAATTTGGATATGATTGCATTTATGCCTTGCAACCCTTCCGTCGGCGGTCCCGCTAAAGGGATTGTCGTCCGTGAAATCGATGCATTAGGCGGAGAAATGGCAAAAAATATTGATAAAACGCACATCCAAATGCGTCTTTTAAATACAGGTAAAGGACCAGCTGTGCGCGCACTTCGAGCACAAGCTGATAAATTTCAATATCAGCATGAAATGAAAGCAACAATGGAAAATGAGCCTAATCTAACCCTCCTTCAAGGAATGGTTGATCGTCTGCTCATTGAAGACGGAGAATGCCGCGGTGTTATTACGCAAACCGGAGCAATCTATCGCTCAGCCTCTGTTGTTCTTACGACTGGAACCTTCCTAAGAGGGAAAATCATTCTTGGCGATCTTTCTTATTCAAGCGGTCCGAATAACCAGCAGCCTTCTATTAAGCTGTCTGAACATTTGGAGGAGCTTGGATTTGACCTAGTTCGTTTTAAAACAGGGACCCCACCAAGGGTAAACAGCCACAGCATTGATTACAGCAAAACAGAAATACAGCCGGGGGATGACGTTCCACGCGCTTTTTCATATGAAACTGTCGAGTATATTACGGACCAGCTTCCATGCTGGCTCACATATACTAGTCCGGAAACTCATGAAATCATTGATGACAATTTGCATCGTTCACCGATGTATTCAGGAATGATTAAAGGAACAGGGCCAAGATACTGCCCTTCGATTGAAGATAAGGTGGTACGATTCAACGATAAGCCAAGGCACCAAATATTCCTTGAGCCGGAAGGAAGAAATACGAAGGAAGTATATGTTCAAGGATTGTCAACCAGCCTTCCTGAAGACGTTCAACAAAAAATGCTTTCCACTATTCCGGGTCTTGAAAAAGCACAGCTAATGCGCGCCGGCTATGCGATTGAATACGATGCAATTGTACCGACTCAGCTTTGGCCGACGCTGGAAACGAAAAAAATCCCTTATCTCTTTACTGCCGGTCAAATCAACGGAACATCAGGGTATGAGGAAGCAGCTGGACAAGGAATTATGGCCGGTATCAATGCGGCCAGAAAAGCGCTCGGCAAGGATGAAGTGATTCTAAGTCGTTCTGAAGCTTATATCGGCGTATTAATCGATGATCTTGTGACAAAGGGGACGAATGAGCCATACCGGCTGCTAACCTCACGTGCAGAATATCGATTGCTATTGCGTCATGACAATGCTGATTTGCGCCTAACGGAAATCGGTCATCGGATTGGCTTAATTTCTGATGAAAGATATAATAAATTTTTAGAGAAAAAAGCCGCGATCGAAGAAGAGAAAAAGCGGCTGCTATCAACAATCATTAAACCATCTGCTGAAAATCAAGAATACATCCGCTCACTCGGAGGAAGCGAGCTAAAGGATGGAATTCGGGCATCAGACTTATTGAAACGTCCGGAAATGACTTACGAAACAGTCACGAAGCTTGCTCCGGGGGATCAAAACCTTAGAGAAGATGTAAAAGAGCAGGTAGAAATTCAAATCAAATATGAAGGCTATATCGAAAAATCACTGCAGCAGGTTGAGAAGCTGAAGAAAATGGAAAACAAAAAGATACCGGATCGATTGGATTATGACGCCATCCGCGGGATTGCCACAGAGGCCAGACAGAAGCTGAAAGAGGTTAGACCGCTTTCTGTTGCCCAAGCTTCACGCATTTCCGGAGTGAACCCTGCAGATGTATCCATTTTGCTCGTCTATCTTGAGCAAGGAAGAATAGCGAAGGTAGCAGAATAGAAAGGATGTCCGCATGAAAATCGATCAGTTTTCCTCCAGCCTCGAAGAGAAGGGGATTTCTCTTTCTCCCCGTCAGCTGGAACAGTTTGACGATTATTACAGCTTGCTTGTTGAATGGAATGAAAAGATGAACCTGACAAGCATCACTGACAAAGAAGACGTATACCTTAAACATTTTTTCGATTCGATCACCGCAGCCTTTTATTTTGACTTTAATAAGGTTAAAAGCGTATGTGATGTGGGCGCTGGAGCCGGGTTTCCAAGCATTCCGCTTAAAATCTGCTTTCCTCATCTCGAGGTAAGCATTGTCGATTCGTTAAAAAAACGAATTACTTTTTTAGAAGAGCTTTCTTCGGCCCTCGGGCTCACTCATACTGCTTTTTATCATGATCGCGCCGAAACGTTTGGCCAAAACAAAAACCACCGTGAAAGCTACGATTTGGTTACCGCACGTGCGGTTGCCCGTCTTTCTGTCCTTAGTGAGCTTTGTTTGCCACTCACCAAAAAAGGCGGAATATTTATGGCTTTAAAAGCCGCTTCGGCTAAAGAGGAGCTCGCTGTCAGCAAAAAAGCAATCTCGCTCCTTGGAGGGAAACAACAAGACACTCACTCCTTCCGTCTTCCGATTGAAGAAAGCGAACGGACGATTATTGTCATTAGTAAAGTAAAGGAAACACCGAAAAAATATCCTAGAAAGCCTGGATTGCCCGGGAAATTACCGATTGAAAGCTAGTTCTCCTTTTCGCCTTGAAATCCGTTTATTCTGCAAAATTCAAGACTTTACGGAAGGAAAAAACATGAGAAAATAGAATTAGTAAATGGGAGTTTCGAAAGGTGGCGTTGGTTCATGAAGCATTCATTCTCTCGTCTCTTTGGAATTGGTGAGAAAGAAGAAGAGGAAGCGGAGTTGTTTGCAGAAGAAACAAATAAAGAAGAAATACAAGAAATAGAAGTCGATGCCATTGTTCCGAATCGTTTTCAGCCCCGCACCATTTTTTCGGACGAAAAGATAAACGAACTGGCTACAACTATTCATACCCATGGCATTATCCAGCCGATTGTCGTTCGTAAGACAGAAGACCAGTCAACCTACGAGATTATCGCTGGTGAAAGACGCTGGCGGGCTGTGAAATCACTTGGCTGGGATAAAATTTCCGCCATTGTTAAGAATTTTAGCGATACAGAGACAGCTTCCGTTGCGCTAATAGAAAATTTGCAGCGTGAGGAATTATCATCAATTGAAGAAGCACATGCGTATGCTAAGCTTTTGGAACTTCATGATTTGACGCAGGAAGCACTTGCCCAGCGGCTGGGAAAAGGACAGTCGACTGTTGCTAATAAGCTGAGGCTCTTAAAGCTTCCGGAAGAAGTCCAGCAAGCAATTCTTCAAAAGAAAATAACCGAGCGCCATGCACGTGCTCTTATTCCATTAAAAGCTCCTGAGCTGCAGCTAAAGCTTTTGGAAGAAATGGTCGAAAAAAATCTGAATGTCAAGCAAACCGAGGACCGTGTCGTGAAGATGCTTGAACAGGACAAGCGGAAGCCAAAGCCAAGAAGAAAAGCATTTAGCAGAGACACGCGTATTGCCATGAATACAATTCGGCAGTCGTTATCTATGGTTGAAGACAGCGGAGTAAAATTAAATACGGAAGAAGAAGAATTCGAAGAGTATATCCAGTTAACGATTCGAATTCCGAAGAAGTAAAGCTCTCCAGCTGATATGGAGAGCTTTTCTTTTTAATTACTGAAGATTAGAGGTGGCATGTGTATACACAAAGAGATTGAGAGTATTTTAGACAATTGGATTGAAAAAACCAATAAAAATGAATTTTATCTCGCCCACTCATTTGATAAACTGATTAATCGTAAAAACAGTGCGGAAGCATTTGAATATATTTCACAAATGATAGATGCGATAGTAGAAACAAACGAGGATTTTATCGCTTCCCTATTGATTTTTTATTTGAATTGCCTTTATGAAAAAGCAAACACAACTGAAATCCATCCTTATCTTTCATCTAAAATAGAGCAATTAGAAGTACATATTTTTCATCTTCAAGGTGAATATTCGAAACGTGAATATCAAGAATTCAAAAGAGATGTAAGATTACTAAGATAACTGTGTTGGATCAGACTAAGCATTATATGTATCTACACGTACTTTTTAACTTTTCACAGTATACCAAGTTGCTGTACTTGTTATTAAAGATATTAAAGGAAAGATGCCGATCCATATAAAAAAGCTGCTATCCCCATTTGCCATCACATACAGAAAAAGAATGGTTAAAATCAGAACAAGAAGGGGTGCGATCCAAATTTTTTTCGCAATCAAAAAACCGATAACTCCAAGAAGTGCAGATGTGATAGGGAAAACAATGAGAATAAGAAACATTGCATTCAGCATATTAGCGACCTTCCTTCACCTTAATAGGAGCACAGATAAGAAAAAAATTCCTTGTAAAATCATTATATAATATCCTAATTTTGGTTGGTATATTTATTTTTAAATTTTCAATCAATTCTGAGAAAAGAGATGAGCTGTTTTTTTATCAATTTATGATTTCAACCTAAGACCCATCTTTGTATACTCTTAATTTTATTTTTTTTGACAAAGTATCAGTGATTTATACTCCATAAAGAGAAACGGCGATGATATTAAAGAGTATTGGGAAGAAATACAATACGATATTACATACAATTCCCACTAAAGATGGCTTATCTTTGTATTTTCGATACAATATAAATCCAAGAAGTGCTCCTATTGGACAAAAGTAAAATGGCATAATCATTGGCAGCCCTTGAATTTTTAAAGGTATGAATCCAGTGAAAAAGTTAACTATTAACAATATTAATGCAAATGGAATAATGATTGAAATCGTTGATATCATACTATTTTTTCTTTCAACATGTTTCCTGTCTCTCATAGAAATCCTCTCCAATTATTTGCAAAGTAACTTTATTCTAAAACAAAAACAAAATGGCGATGAAAACAAGTGCGAAAATAGGATAATAACGGAAAAAATTCTTTCATCCTCTTTTTTGCCGAAATGATCGGTTTATGATAGAAGCTATAATACGTTTACGAATCATAAGCGAATTGGTTCCCGCTGAATCAATGCTGTTTTTTTGGCCAGTAATATCGATACTGATATCATCTCATCCTCTGGTGCTCTGTCTTCAGAAGAAATTATATAAGAATAACAATAACTAAAAAACAGTAAAAGGGATATAAAGGTAATTAGTAAAAAAACGCAATCGAAAAAAACTGAAAAAGAGGAAGGGACAAATTTGGTGCGGAAAAATTGAAAATAAAAAGATACAATTTCAAATGGTCGAATGGCAAAAATCGCTTAAATCACAGAAATTTCTCTAAACGAGTCGAACAATAAATGAAAAAATAAAACTTTTTCATCTTTTTTTTTGATAAAATAGAGAAATGAAAGAAACTTGCTCATATGTGAAAGTAGGTGACATCTTGGGAAAAATTATTGCTGTGACAAACCAAAAAGGGGGAGTTGGAAAAACAACAACTTCAGTCAACCTTGGGGCTTGCTTAGCATACATAGGAAAAAAAGTTCTACTCGTAGACATTGATCCCCAAGGAAATGCAACAAGCGGCATCGGAGTGGAAAAAGCTGATGTAGATCATTGCATATACGATATTCTAGTAGACGATACAAATGTCATAGATGTGATTCGCCCGACATCCGTAGAAAATCTGGATGTCATTCCTGCGACGATTCAGCTTGCCGGAGCAGAAATCGAATTAGTCCCAACCATTTCTCGAGAGGTTCGCTTGAAAAGGGCATTGGAAAATGTGAAACAAAACTATGATTATATGATTATCGATTGTCCTCCATCCCTTGGCCTGTTGACAATCAATGCTTTAACTGCTTCAGATTCAGTTGTTATCCCTGTTCAATGCGAGTTCTATGCACTTGAAGGGCTCAGCCAGCTGTTAAATACCGTCCGGCTTGTGCAAAAGCATTTAAACACAGAGTTAATGATTGAAGGTGTTCTGCTTACTATGCTTGATGCAAGAACAAATTTGGGTATACAAGTAATAGAAGAAGTAAAAAAATACTTTCGGGAAAAGGTTTATTCAACTATTATTCCTCGCAATGTCCGGCTTAGCGAAGCACCAAGTCATGGACAGCCCATAATTTTGTATGATCCTCGTTCAAGAGGAGCGGAGGTTTACCTAGACTTAGCGAAGGAAGTGGCTGCGAATGGCTAAAGGTCTTGGAAAAGGAATTAATGCGCTGTTTACAAATGTCGATTTGTCTGAAGAAAACGTAGAAGAGCTAAAGCTTAAGGATTTACGTCCTAATCCTTATCAGCCTCGAAAAATTTTTGAAGAAGAGGCATTGCATGATTTAAAAGAATCTATCATGCAGCACGGAATCATTCAGCCAATTATCGTCAGAAAAACGATTAAAGGATTTGAGATTATTGCCGGCGAGCGTCGATTTCGCGCTGCAAGCTTAGCAGGTCTATCTACGATTCCTGCGATTGTCAGGGAAGTATCTGAATCATTAATGATGGAAATTGCTTTGCTTGAAAATCTTCAACGGGAGGATCTATCACCTCTTGAAGAAGCCAAAGCCTATGAAGCATTACTCAGCCATTTACAAGTTACCCAAGAACAGCTGGCCAAAAAGCTTGGAAAAAGCAGACCGCATATAGCTAATCACTTAAGATTGCTGACACTTCCAGAAGATGTTCAAGAGCTCATTGCAGACGGAACTCTTTCTATGGGCCACGGAAGAACGATCCTTGGATTGAAAAACAAAAATAAATTGAAGCCTTTGATTAAAAAAATATTATCTGAGGAATTGAATGTTAGACAGGTAGAACAGTTAATTCAACAGTTAAATTCAAATGTTTCACGTGAAACAAAGAAAAAAATTCCGCCTAAAGAGCCTGCAATGAAAGAACGAGAATCATATCTTCAAGAATACTTTGGAACGCCTGTAACGATTAAAAAGCAAAAGAAAAAAGGCAAAATAGAAATCGAATTCTTTTCGAATGAAGATCTGGAGCGAATATTGGAATTGCTGCAAGAGAATAAGTCGTGAGTAACCATCCAATTGTGATGGTTTTTTCTTTACTGTTTTTTGGGGTCGACATATTGCTGGAACGATATATTTTGGAAAGGAATGAATCTTTCTTGTTTAAATGCCGATCTCTCTAATTGATAAATGCTTTCGGCAAGGATATCTGCCATACTGACGACAAGGTGAAGCCTCGTATTTTGCAGAACAAAATACTCCATAAAACCGCTCACATTTACGATGCCATTAATATGAACATCCCCAACCTCTGGTAATTCTTTTTGAACGCCTGCGCCTGGCTTTAAAGGTCCTTTTCCGAGTTGATAGGATCCTACATTTTTTACACGGCCGAGACAAGCATCCACTGCAATAATAAAAGGATCATTATGAGAAAGGTGGATTTCTTCTATTTTTTCCTGCATGTTTACGGCATGGACAGGATCTGAAAGTGTTCCGTAAACAGAAAAATGACGAAGACGCATAGAATACAGCTGAGTACCGACAAGCGGGCCGAATGAATCGCCGGTAGACCGATCTGTGCCAATGCAGAGAACAACGATGGATCTATTCTTTTGTACATTTTCCAAAAAAGAAGATAGAATACGATGGATTTTTTTGGAAGCAAGAGCTTCTTCATGAGAAACATACGTTTTTGGTTGTTCTGAAGAGAAAAGTCCGCCTTTACGAATCATAGTTTCACTTCCTTGTCTTAGTACTAACAGTATTGCTTTGGAGTGTTTTTGAGTATGAATGGTTGTTTACATTATATCCATTTTCGTCTTTTTTTATGCTTTATTTGTCTTTGTGCTGATAGTAGAGTATAGGTGGAGATAACGAGGCATGGTTTTGAGAGTGATTTGATATTAGAAAATAAGTAATCTTTTTGTCTATTAGGGAATAAGTGTCCGTGTGTGTCTAGCGTAAAAGATAAAGGACCGGGCGGGGGTTGCCCGGTCCTTTACGTATTGTCAGTTTCCGCTAAAATGATGGGAAAGACAGGGAGAATTACGGATAAACCGAGTCAGCATCAAGGCAATTTCGTCAGAGGGAAGCGTTCGACCGGTCATGAACCAATGCTGGATCAACCCGAACTGCCCGGAGCCCAGATAAGCGATGATATAACCGGCGGGCTGAACGGACCAACTCGAACCGGGCTGTTCCTGCTTCAGACTTTCGTACAAACGGGTTCCGACCAGATACTGCAGCCGCTCTCTCAATTCGACAGGGGCGGAGGGATGAAAGACGGCCTTGAAAAAAGAAGCATGACGGTGCAAATATCGAAAGGCATCAGCAATAGCCGGGAATGGCGATTTCTCATCCGAATGCTTCATCAGATCGCTCAGCCGAATGGGCTCGAATATTTCCAGCAAGCCCCGCATCCACTCCGTTTGCTCGATCAGGTCGAAAATATCTTTGTAATGCAAATAAAAGGTGCCGCGGTTAATGCCGGCTTTTTGCGACAGATTTTTAACGGTTAACTCCTTGGTCCCCTGATTGCTCAGGATGTCTGTCAGCGCCTGCTCGATGAGCTTGCGGCTCCGAACCGCCCGCAGATCCGTACTTCTCTCCATCATCCTTACTCCTTTCGATAGCCAAACGTAATGGACAATATTTCTTTTGTGTTCTTTATTGAACAGTTCACCTGCATTGTTGATTGTTCCGAACGATTGGCCTAATTATAATGGATAACATAAAGCATATCAACACGTGTTCATTAAAAAGGAGATGGATATTCATGCAATATCGAGATTTAGCGCGCACGGGCGTTAGGGTGAGTCAATATGCCCTTGGGGGGGCGTTTTTGGATCGCTTGCCAGCAAAGAAGAGGGGATCCGAATCATTCACAAGGCGCTGGACGCCGGCATCAATCTGATCGATACTTCCAACCGTTATGGGGACGGAGAATCGGAGAGAATCATCGGCGAGGCGATCAAGGGCAGACGGGACGAGGTTACTCTGGCAACGAAATTCTGGGCGGAGCCGAATGGCGAGCGAAATCAAGGCGCTTCCCGCCGCTGGGTTCGGCAAGCGGTCGAACAAAGCTTGCAGCGGCTGCAAACGGATTATATCGATCTTTATCAGCTGCATCGCCCAGTCGGGGACGTTGCTTTCGAAGAAATTCTGGGCGTGCTGAGCGATCTGGTGCAAGAAGGCAAGATACATCATATCGGCACTTCCAATCATCAAGCCTGGCAGCTGGCAGAGGCGCAGGCGGCGAGCGAGCGTCGCCACTTGCAGCGGTTTGTCAGCGAGCAATCTCCGTACTCAATTCTTAACCGAAGCATCGAGATGGATATTGCCGAAGTCGCTCGGCGCCACGATCTCGCTTTGTTGACTTACAGCCCGCTGGCCGGCGGGCTGCTGACGGGCAAGTATGCGTTCAGTCGGGCGGCCGACAGCGGGTCGCGGGCGGCGCTTTTAAAGGGGCCTGCCGCTCGCATGCTCGATCCGGAATTGCCGGAAAATGCGCAAAAATTCGCGGTCATCGAAGAGCTGAAGCAAGTTGCCGATCAGGCGGGGATGACGCTGGCGCATATGGCTCTAGCGTTTGCCCAGAGCCATCCGGTTGTCACTTCGATCATTGTGGGACCGCGCACACCGGAACAATTGAGACAATATTTAGCTGGAGCGGATTTGACGCTTAGCCCCGATCTGCTGGACGCCATCGATGGGATCGTTCCTCCCGGGAGAAGAATGGACGATCAAGATCCTGCTTGGACGCCGGAATGGCTGGATGCTTCCCGGCGCAGGCGGTAAAGATAAGATAAGATCTGATCGAGCAGCGCAGGGCGAACGCTGGGTGCTGCTTCAGATCTTATCTTTTTCCGGGAATGCCGTATCTCCTCGCGCTCCACGCGATAATTAACGCAACAAGGGGTACCCGTCAGGAAACCGCATTTTCCTGACGGTACCCCTCTATAAACTAAATAAAATGACAAATTTTACAAACATGATACGGGCAGTCTCGTTTATAAAGTGGAGAAATAAAGATTCCGTTATCGATGAGTAACTGCTGCTGAAATTGAAATTGCAGGTGAGGAACAAGCATTCTTCTCATTCAAAATTGAGCAGGATGAATTAAATTGGCCCGATCTCCCATCTAACTTTTTAAAAGAATTTCATGAATTTCATTCTGGGAGTGACGAATTAATAGAGCTTGACTTAGAACCAAGATTTTTCAAAACCAAAGAAGAAGCATTACAAACAGCCATTGATGCCATAGAAAATATTTTACGTAAATATAAAGCACCGGATAAATTGGGATTCCCTTCTTCTGGAACGAATCATTATTTTAAAAAAATAATAGTTTCGTTTATTTTGATTTGATCTTGATATTGCCCTTTCAATATAACATTATGTACAATAGTGGAAAGGAACAACTAAAGAAAGGGTGAAATGGATGGCGGATAAAGACTTCGACCTTAACGATGTGGTTGAAATGAAAAAACCTCATCCCTGCGGAACGAACCGTTGGAAAATCATCCGAATGGGCATGGACATTCGCATTAAGTGTGAAGGATGCGGACACAGTGTGATGATTCCTAGAAGGGAATTCTCAAGAAAAATGAAGAAAATTTTAGTAAAGCATGAAGAGCCTGTTTCTGATTAATAGCCGGTTCTCATGCTTTTTCAATTGAAAAAAGGTGGAAATTTATTTTTACGGGAAAAGCTCAGTGCATAATGAATTTTTAGAACAGTTGCAGGACGAAAGATTAATCGAACGAACGACTTAAATGACGCCTTCGAACCATTATCAGTTGATAGATAGTGCAAGGCTAAAAAAGGATAGTTTGTTCATAAAAACTTGGTTTTCCAGTTTTGCAATCGGTTATTGAAGTACAGTAGACTGTCAATGCAGTATCCTCCGTGTCTAATAAGCTTGCGTTTTTCTCGGCAACTTCCTTATAATTGGTGAAGGTTCGAATGTCAAAAACATGCGCATGCTTTACGATAGAGGAGATGAAGAAATGGCTTTAACAGCTGGAATTGTTGGCTTGCCGAACGTAGGCAAATCGACGTTGTTTAATGCAATAACCCAGGCAGGAGCGGAGTCGGCTAATTACCCGTTTTGTACGATTGATCCGAACGTTGGGATTGTTGAAGTACCCGATACCCGCTTAAACAAGCTTACAGAGCTTGTTAAACCGAAAAAAACGGTGCCAACCGCTTTTGAATTCACGGATATTGCAGGAATAGTGAAAGGTGCTTCAAAAGGTGAGGGACTTGGTAACAAGTTTCTGTCTCATATCCGGCAGGTTGACGCGATTTGCCATGTCGTTCGCTGCTTTCAAGATGAGAATATCACTCACGTATCCGGAAAGGTTGATCCAATCTCAGACATTGAAACGATTAATCTTGAGCTGATTCTTGCTGATCTTGAAAGCGTGGAAAAAAGAATTGGACGTGTCAGCAAAATGGCAAAGCAGAAAGATAAAGAAGCAGTAGCTGAATTCGAAGTCTTAACGAAGCTGAAAGAGACTTTTGAATCAGACAAGCCCGCACGTTCTGTTGAGTTCACCGAAGATCAACAGAAGATTGTGAAACATTTGCACTTACTAACGTCTAAGCCAGTATTGTACGTAGCAAACGTCAGCGAAGACGAGGTTGCAGATCCTTCAGGAAATGAATATGTGCAAAAAGTAAGGGAATATGCTACTGCTGAAGGCGCGGAGGTTATTGTTGTCTGTGCAAAAATAGAATCGGAAATCGCTGAGCTTGAAGGGGAAGAAAAAGAAATGTTCCTGGAAGAGCTGGAAATTGAAGAATCCGGACTAGACCAGCTTATAAAAGCATCCTATTCTCTTCTTGGCCTGGCTACTTATTTCACTGCCGGAGAACAGGAAGTAAGGGCATGGACATTTATTAAAGGCATGAAGGCTCCAGAATGTGCCGGAATCATTCATACTGATTTTGAGAGAGGATTTATTCGCGCGGAAACGGTATCGTATGATGACCTTCTTCAAGCAGGAAGCCATAGTTTAGCGAAAGAAGCAGGCAAGGTGCGGCTTGAAGGAAAAGACTACATCGTAAAAGACGGCGATGTCATTCATTTCCGTTTCAATGTATAAGAGTCTTGATAATAGACGGCAATCTTGTTATAATGTAAACTTGTGAGTAATAGAATTATTGCTCCTTGCCCATTTGTGGGCCGTTTAGTCCAAAAGGAGGTGCTAACAGATGAAAAAGTACGAAGTTATGTACATTATCCGTCCAAACGTTGATGATGAGTCAAAAAAAGCAGTTATTGAGCGTTTTTCTACAGTTTTGACTACTAACGGGGCGGAGATCACTGGAACAAAAGATTGGGGAAAACGCCGTCTTGCATATGAAATCAATGATTTCCGCGAGGGTTTTTACCAAATCGTTAACGTTCAAGCTGATGCTGCAGCCGTTCAAGAATTTGATCGCTTAGCTAAGATCAGTGATGACATCATTCGCCATATTGTTGTTAAAGAAGAAGAATAATTGAAATATATGCTTGAATAAAGCAAAAAGGTGGTCTCTTTCTTATGCTTAACCGAGTTGTATTAGTCGGAAGACTGACAAAAGACCCAGAGTTGCGCTACACGCCAAGCGGAGCAGCTGTTGCTACCTTTACTCTTGCTGTAAACCGTGCGTTTACAAATCAGCAGGGGGAACGAGAAGCCGATTTTATCAATTGCGTGACCTGGAGAAGACAAGCTGAAAACGTTGCAAATTTTCTTAAAAAGGGAAATCTTGCTGGTGTTGACGGCCGTCTCCAGACTAGAAATTATGAAAATCAGCAGGGACAGCGTGTATTTGTTACAGAAGTGAATGCTGAAAGTGTTCAATTTCTTGAACCGAAAAACAGCGGTTCTGGTGGATACAACAGTGGCGGCAGCCAGGGACAATACTTCGGCGGAGACCAGAACGATTCAAATCAATTTAATCAGCAAAATCAGCAAAACCGCAGGCAGGGTAATTCGAACTTTAACGATGACCCATTCGCCAATGACGGAAAGCCGATAGATATTTCAGATGACGATTTGCCGTTCTAAAAAAGAACTGAAGAAAGGAGGGGAATGACATGGCAGGAGGACGCAGAGGTGGTCGTGCGAAACGCCGTAAAGTGTGTTATTTCACTTCAAACGGAATTACGCATATCGACTATAAAGATGTAGATCTTCTTAGAAAGTTTGTGTCAGAGCGTGGTAAAATCTTACCTCGCCGTGTAACTGGTACAAATGCGAAATACCAACGTAAATTGACAGCAGCGATCAAACGCGCACGTCAAATGGCTTTACTTCCATACGTAACTGGAGAGTAAGCTGTATAATAAAAGCAGCCGGGACAGGGTTCCTGGCTGCTTTTATATTTGGGAAGAGGGACATGTATAACGATTAATTGTTATATCACTATATATTGAAAAGTTAGGTTGATTTATTGTCGATATCTCAGAGTGTATTTTATTTCTTCCCTTTACGTTTTTCATATTCTTTTTTCAGCGTAGGGATCACTTTTTCTTTTATGGATTTCTGCACTTTGGGATCACTTAGAGCTTTTTTTAGCATAGATTTTAAAGACATAAGCTTCCTCCTTTATGGTGGAACTTGTATTAAAAATCAAACTTCTTCTCTTTAGCTTACATGGAGATACACCTGATATCAACAAAAAAGGTGTTCCACGTGAAACATACCAGTTTTCTGGTAAGTAATAAACCTCTTCCTAGTTTTACTTCCAATTTCGTGATGTGCTAAAATAGAAACTATGTATACATTCGTTGTTTCATGCTTTTAGATCGAATCGCAAGTCTGACGAGAGGTGTTTTCCCTGAGAAAAACGAATGCGTTAGTTGAAGGAGCTATAATGATTGCTCTTTTGGCTGTTTTGACACTGGCTTCAATTTATCTTCCTGTCATAAGTATGATCTTAATATTTGCCATTCCACTCCCTTCCATCATACATACGATCAGACATGGGGTGAAGCAGGGGATATGGATGGCTGTTGCCAGCTTGCCTGTTCTGCTGATCGTCGGTCAATTGCAGTCGCTTATAGTGATACCGTTTATTATTGCAGGCGTAACGATGGGATTTTACTACAAAAGAAAAGAAACGGCCTATGCAATTGCTTCCGGTGCAATTGCATACGTTATAAGTATTGTCATTTCCTATGCAGCAGGAATCTTATTTTTTCAATTCGACCCTATTTCTTTTTATAACGAAACGATGAATGAGGCCTTTAAAGCATCTCAAAGCCTTATGGGAGCTGTGGGCAATCAAGAGCAAGCAGAAGCACAAATCAAGGTCATGAAAGAACAGATGCAGCTGTTGCCATATTTACTGCCGACTGTGTTTGCTGGGTCAGCTGTTGTCAGTTCATTTATTACCCATTTTATTGCAAAGCCTTTTTTAAAGCGATTTGCATCAGGTACACCTCCTTTAAAACCCTTTAGGGAATGGAAGCTTCCTAAAAGTATCATTTGGTACTATTTAGTAGCGATTTTTCTTTATTTCTTTCCTTTAGAACGGGGAGACTTTTTATATTCAGTTCAAATCAATGCAGAAATCATCCTTGGCACACTTTTAATGATCCAAGGCTTATCTTTTGTGTTTTTCTACTGTTATATGAAAAACATTCCAAAGGCTGTGCCGATAATTGCGGTTATTTTATGTTTTGCTAATCCTTTTATTATGTATGTTGTGAAAATTGTAGGCATTGCTGACATAGGCTTTACTATGAGAGAAAAATTAAAAAAAATGTAGTCAGGAAAGAGGGCTCACGAAGGTGAGGAGTTGATAAAAAATGCCAAGCTTTTATAAGAAACCATTATTTCGTTATCCAATTTATGCCCTGATTGCTTTAACAATCATCGCGGTCTTGTTCCTTTTCTTTTATAATTGGCTGATTGGATTGTTTGGCATTTTGATCCTTGGAGCTATTCTATATTTTCTTCTGCGTGCGGATTATAAGGTTCGTACGGAACTGGAAGAATATATTAGCACTTTGTCATACCGCTTAAAAAAGGTTGGCGAAGAAGCGTTAATGGAGATGCCGATCGGGATCATGCTTTATAACGATAATCATTACATAGAATGGGCTAATCCGTATTTGGCATCCTGTTTTCAGGAGGATTCATTGGTTGGACGATCTCTTTCAGATACCTCAGAACATCTTATTTCGATAATTAATCAAGAGGTTGAAGCGGAAACCATCTCAATAAATGACCGTTTATATGAAATCATGATTAAAAGAGATGAACGGCTGATTTACTTTTTTGATGTAACAGAGCAAGTAGAGATTGAAAAGCAGTATGAAGACGAAAGGACAGTTATTTCCTATATTTTCTTAGACAATTATGACGATATAACACAGGGGTTGGATGATCAAACCCGCAGTACCATTAATAGTGAAGTGACGTCGCTTCTAAACAATTGGGCTCAGCGCTACGGCATATTTATTAAACGTATTTCGTCAGAACGATTTTTAGGTGTATTGAATGAAAACATTCTTTCTGAACTAGAACATTCCAAGTTTTCAATCTTAGATGAAATACGGGAAAAAACAACCCATCACAATATTTCTTTAACGTTAAGTATCGGTGTAGGCGCTTCCGTCTCATCACTCAGCGAATTAGGCGATTTAGCTCAATCCAGTCTTGATCTGGCTCTTGGAAGAGGCGGAGATCAAGTAGCAATCAAACTGCCGAATGGCAAAGCAAAGTTTTATGGCGGCAAAACCAATCCTATGGAAAAAAGGACGAGGGTTCGTGCACGCGTCATTTCCCATGCGTTAAAGGAAATTGTTACAGAAAGTGAACAAGTGATCGTGATGGGGCATACATTTCCGGATATGGATTCCATTGGCGCAGCAATCGGTATTGTAAAAGTTGCACAGGCGAATGGAAAAGAAGGATACATTGTCATTGATGTTGACGAGATCGGCACCAGTGTGTCTCGTCTCATAAATGAAATTAAACAATATGAAGACCTGTGGTCCCATTTTATTTCCCCGGAAAAGGCGATGGATATTTCAACGAATGAAACGTTGTTAGTTGTGGTCGATACTCATAGACCTTCCTTGGTATTGGAGGAAAGGCTGCTCAGCAGATTAGATAAAGTAGTTGTCATCGATCACCATAGAAGAGGCGAGGAGTTCATTAAAGACCCGTTGCTTGTCTATATGGAACCTTATGCCTCTTCAACGGCAGAGCTAGTGACAGAGCTTTTGGAATATCAGCCGAAGCGGCTCAAAATCAGCATGATCGAAGCAACAGTATTGTTGGCAGGAATTATCGTAGATACGAAAAGCTTTTCATTAAGAACTGGCTCTCGTACCTTTGACGCCGCCTCCTATTTGAAATCAAAAGGGGCAGATACAGTGCTGGTGCAAAAGATGTTAAAAGAGGACGTTGACCATTATATTAAACGCGCGAAGCTTATCCAGCATACATCGTTATATAAGGAAAGCTTAGCAATTGCATCTTTGCCTGAAGATACGTTAGACTATTTTGATCAGGTGATTATTGCGCAGGCAGCTGATTCTCTGCTTTCGATGAATGGCGTAGAGGCATCCTTTGCCGTAGCAAAACGGGACGACAATACGGTATGCATCAGTGCACGGTCACTGGGAAATATCAATGTTCAAATTATTATGGAAGCTCTTCAGGGCGGCGGCCATTTGACAAATGCAGCCACCCAGCTTCCTGGAATAACGATAGGGGAAGCTTTAGATAAGTTAAAAGAGTCAATCGATGAGTACTTTGAGGGAGGCATTGAAAGATGAAAGTGATTTTCTTGAAAGACGTAAAAGGAAAAGGAAAAAAAGGCGACATTAAAAATGTGGCAGATGGATATGCACAAAACTTTTTAATAAAAAATGGCTACGCAGTTGAAGCCAATACATCAAATATCAATGCGCTGGAAGGCCAAAAAAATAAAGAGAAAAAAGAAGCGGCGCAAGAGCTGGAGAATGCCAAGCAATTAAAGAATACACTTGAAAACTTGACAGTTGAGCTTTCCGCAAAATCCGGAGAAGGCGGAAAATTGTTTGGATCAATTACGAGCAAACAAATTGCTGATCAGCTCAAAAAGGCAAGCGGGATCAAACTGGATAAACGGAAAATCGAATTAAACGATGCGATCCGTTCATTAGGATACACAAATGTGCCAGTAAAGCTTCATCATGAAGTCCAAGCCACTCTTAAGGTTCATGTAGCTGAAGAAAATTAGGTTTAGTAAAGAAGCCAGCAGAAATGCTGGCTTTTATTATGTTGTCGCTATATGTAATCAAACCATATTAAGTAAAACAAGGCAAAAAGAACAGAAAGGAGAAGAGCCCAAAGCTTATGTACATGATGAAGCCGTACCATAGGAAACATAATAACAACAAATAAAGCGGACCACCCGAAATGCCAGCCATTGTGATAAATTAACATACCATACTGATTACCAATCCATTCGATCAATAAAAAAATAAGGATCCATTTTAAGATGTATATGATTTACTGTCTGCGTTTACTTGGGAAATTCGATAAATACACCAAAGTGATCAAAGGATTGATAATTAGATTGTGAACAAAATGAACATTCATAAGATTAAACATTGAATCTTTTCTAAGCTCCCATAAATGATAATGGCTATGCGAGATAAATTCATAAAGAAACGTCGCTAAAGCTGTGTACAGCATTGTCGGATAGTATTTCTCCCAGTTTCTCCAATCTCCTTTCACCAAGGTACTAAGGATTACAATGACAACAAGTATTAAGTTCATTTCAGCTTCTCCTTAGTACTTTTGTAAGTAGTATTATTCACTCCGTAAATACAAATAATACCAATCAGAATTCGAACAGTGAAAAAAGGAAAAGCCTTTAAGTTTTTGATATTTCTTTGCTATCTTCTTTTGTTTGACCTATTGCTGAAAGCACTGCTCCCACAGCTTGAATCCAGCTGCCGTTCACTTCTAATGACTGTTCATCTTCTTCTTTAAGCTCGTAAATGCCTCCCCATGCTTGTAATGAATTACCTATGATTTGCAAAATGTTTCCGGTAATACCGAATACTTTATCAAGTGTTTTTCTGCCATCCAATTCATCTGAAAGGGATACTCCCCCGCCTAAGGCTTGAAGAAAATTTCCTTTAATGATTAATACCTGCTTTGTGTCTTCATCAAATTCAATCACCATTCCAGCAATGACTGTGGTATTTCCAATTGCCTGAATTTCATTTCCAATTTTATCTAATGAAATCGTTTCTTGAGCGTCTGCCATCAGGGCATTCCCGGTTGCCTGAAGAACATTTCCCCAAGGTTAAGGTTATTCAAAAATTCCTCATCGACTCCTTGCAGCGGTGTACTCCCGATAGCAGAAAGAACTGTTCCGATCGCTTGAATCCATGAACCTAATAATCCTTTAAGAAGATGATCCATTTGCTGACCACCCATCGCATCGTTTATTGCTCCCGCTTCTTAAGTAAAGTTGCAAGCGGGAAAGTTTTAGTCTCTTTTTAAGTGTATTCTAATGCTGAAATGTTGTTAAAACGTATATGGATTTAGCACGTTGTAAAAAGTTTTTCAGTATAATAATATATTCGAAGAAAACGATTATTAGAATTGAACACAAGACAAGCATAAAATTAATTTTTTAAATAAACATTGAATCACTGTGAGTAAAGCTTGATTGCCAATAAAGAAAAATCTGGGTTTCTCTTAGGTCTATTTTTTTTCATTTCACATGGTAAAATATAAGCTGACATGTTTTTAGAGAGGATGGTGCCTTGCATGAACGAACTGATAGCGGACCGGCTGCCTCCGCAAAATATAGAGGCAGAGCAAGCGGTGCTTGGGGCGATCTTTTTAGAGCCATCCGCTTTAACACTCGCGTCTGAAGTACTCATACCTGAAGATTTTTATCGAATGTCTCATCAGAAAATATATAATGCTATGCTGCTTCTCGGAGATCGGGGAGAGCCGGTCGATCTTGTAACGGTAACGTCAGAACTGGCCAACACCGAATTGCTTGAGGAAGTTGGCGGAATTTCTTATTTAACAGATATAGCAAATTCTGTGCCAACTGCTGCTAACATCGAATATTATGCAAAAATTGTGGAGGAAAAATCGATCCTCAGGCGATTAATCCGTACCGCCACAACGATTGCACAGGATGGATATACGAGAGAAGATGAAGTCGAGGATCTGCTCAATGACGCAGAGAAAACGATTATGGAAGTGGCCCAAAGAAAAAATACGAGCGCCTTCCAAAATATAAAAGATGTCCTAGTCAAAACCTATGATAACATCGAACAGCTGCATAACCGAAAAGGCGATATTACTGGTATTCCTACTGGATTTTTTGAGCTTGACAGGATGACAGCGGGCTTTCAGCGGAATGATCTCATTATCGTCGCAGCGCGTCCTTCTGTCGGGAAAACGGCTTTTGCGTTGAACATCGCCCAAAACGTGGCGACAAAGACAGATGAAAGTGTCGCGATCTTCAGTCTTGAGATGGGTGCTGAACAGCTTGTTATGCGTATGCTTTGCGCAGAAGGGAATATTAATGCGCAGAATTTACGAACAGGTAATTTAACCGAAGAGGATTGGGGCAAGCTTACGATGGCGATGGGGAGCCTTTCCAACAGCGGAATTTATATTGACGATACACCTGGAATTCGAGTCAGTGAAATCCGGGCCAAGTGCAGACGGCTAAAGCAGGAAAACGGCCTTGGCATGATACTGATCGACTATCTTCAGCTCATTCAAGGGAGCGGGAGGTCGAAGGATAATCGCCAGCAAGAGGTGTCTGAGATCTCACGTGCACTTAAATCATTGGCAAGAGAACTCGAGGTACCGGTCATTGCGTTATCCCAGCTTTCCCGTGGAGTCGAGCAGCGGCAGGACAAGCGCCCCATGATGTCTGACATCAGGGAATCAGGAAGTATTGAACAGGATGCCGACATCGTAGCGTTTTTATATCGTGATGATTACTATGATAAAGAAACAGAGAATAAAAACATCATAGAGATTATTATTGCAAAACAGCGTAACGGCCCTGTAGGAACTGTATCTCTCGCTTTCGTCAAAGAATACAACAAATTCGTCAATCTGGAACGCCGCTTTGACGATGCGGGTGTTCCACCAGGCGCATAGCCAAAAAGCTTTTTCTTAGGAAAAGGCTTTTTAGCTATTTTTCATCATCGTTTTCTGCAATCTTTTTCAGAGAAATTGCCCGATCGAATAGCAGCCTTCTCATGTATTTTTCTAAAAACAGCTTATCTGCAAGCACGCCGAGTAAACCAAACGGCGACTTATATTCAAAGATATCGGTTATCATGGTGCCCCCGGCATGCTGATTGAATAAATGGTGATGTGTGAAGGAAGAAAAAGCACCTTTGACCATCATATCCGTAAAATAATGAGGTTTTTCCATTCTGGTGATTTTTGCAGTAAGCCTTTGGCGGATACCGAAATGAACAGCTTCCCATGTGACAGTGTCTCCTTCTCCCATCAATCCATTGGTTACTCCTGCAATCGCCTTTTCTTTTGTTGTTTGAAGGGTTTTCGTGTGAATGCCAACGTTCCTGGCGCTGTCAAAGCAAATTTCAATCGGAGCGTTGATCCATATTTTTTGTTCGATAATTGGCATGTTCAACGATTCCTTTCTATCATCTATATATCTATTATACTGGTAAACTTTATCCTGCTAGTCTGTAAATTTATCTAACAAAAACAGTTCTATTAACGAACAAAAAGACTTATATGTAAAAATAATGTTCGGATTTTGATTTGACTTTCTTTGTTTGGATTGATAAAATGAATGTGTTTGAAATGATATCGTTTTGGAAAGGGTACGGAGGTGGACGAAAGATGTCATCAGTTGTAGTAGTAGGTACGCAATGGGGAGACGAAGGAAAAGGAAAAATTACAGATTTCCTCTCAGAAAATGCAGAAGTCATTGCACGCTATCAAGGTGGAAACAATGCTGGCCATACGATAAAATTTGACGGTGAAACGTATAAGCTTCATTTAATTCCATCCGGCATTTTTTATAAGGATAAAATTTGTGTGATCGGAAACGGAATGGTTGTAGACCCGAAAGCATTAGTGCAGGAGCTTACATACCTTCATGAGCGGAATATCAGTACTGATAACCTGAGAATCAGCAATAGGGCCCATGTGATTCTGCCTTACCACTTAAAGCTGGATGAGGTTGAAGAAGAACGGAAAGGCGCTAACAAGATCGGAACAACGAAAAAAGGGATCGGACCTGCATACATGGATAAAGCGGCCAGAATAGGCATCCGGATTGCGGATCTTTTGGATCGCGAGACGTTTGAAGAAAAATTGGCACGTAACCTCGAAGAGAAAAACCGTTTGCTGGAAAAAATGTATGAGACCGAAGGCTTTAACATAGAAGATATATTAGACGAGTATTATGAGTACGGACAGCAATTCAAGCAATATGTCGTCGATACATCTGTCGTTTTGAACGACGCCCTTGATGATGGTCGCCGCGTATTATTTGAAGGTGCACAAGGCGTTATGCTTGATATCGATCAAGGAACATATCCATTTGTTACTTCTTCCAATCCGGTTGCAGGTGGTGTAACGATCGGATCCGGAGTCGGCCCATCAAAAATTCAGCATGTAGTTGGAATTTCGAAGGCGTATACGACTCGTGTAGGAGACGGACCGTTTCCAACTGAATTGCATGATGAAATTGGCGATCGAATTCGCGAAGTCGGCCGCGAATACGGAACAACGACAGGAAGACCGCGCCGTGTAGGCTGGTTTGATAGCGTCGTAGTCCGTCATGCGAGACGAGTAAGCGGAATAACCGACTTATCATTAAACTTAGTTGATGTGTTGTCCGGAATTGAAACGCTTAAAATCTGCGTTGCCTACAAGTACAAAGGGGAAATTATTGAAGAATTCCCTGCAAGCTTAAAGGTTCTTGCAGAATGTGAGCCGGTTTATGAAGAATTGCCAGGCTGGACAGAAGATATTACCGGAGTAAAAACGCTAGGAGAGCTCCCGCCAAATGCCAGACATTATTTGGAGCGCATTTCCCAGCTTACTGGTATCCCTCTTTCAATTTTCTCTGTTGGACCTGACCGTTCACAAACGAACGTCGTCCGCAGTGTTTACCGTTTAAGCTAATATAGTGATCGAAAATCCTCTGCCAGTGTGCAGAGGGTTTTTTTGCATGAAGACGCGTAGGGCGGGTATATAAGCAGAAAAATTGGTGCCATGGGAGGATATATTCTGAAAACGGGCGGATAAAATATCTCTATCTTGTATAATAAAGAAAAAATGGAGAGGATTATCCAAAATGAAGATTACTTTAACTCAAGATGCCGATATCATCGCCCGGCTCAACCAGCCAGTACAAGAGCTTCATCATACATTATCTCCAGAAAACTTTAATCCTTATTGTTTCGACGACATCAAAGACTTTTTTAACAGGATTATCCAAAAGCCGGAGCACCTCTTTCTCCTTATTGAAGAAGAAAAACCATTTGGCTATGCCTGGATTGAAATAAAAAAATCCCCAAAAAACCCTTTTAAAAAGGCCTATACATCTATTTATGTCCATCAAATTGGTGTGCTTGATTCCTATCGAAATAAGGGCTGCGGCTCAATGCTATTAGAAAAGATCGATCAGATAGCGGTTGAGCATGGTGCTTCTGAGGTGAAGCTTGACTATTGGACCCAAAATGGTGAAGCCAAAAAATTTTATAAAAATAAAGGCTTTAAGGTGTATAGAGAATCAGTTCATAAGCTTATAACTACCAGTGAAACAGCAAAAAATAAATAGGAAGCTCCTGCGCTCATGCCCCCTTTTTTGAAGAATATTTAGTTTAAGTGAAAAAAGATATTGCCTCACTTTATCATTCTGTGATAATATAAATCTCGTTGTTGTTTACGAGATTTATATTTTTGGATGAAGCTCTTTTAACTCAGTCTTCAAAGCAAGTATCCATTGAGCTGCTTCTAGGATTGCTTCCCGAGATGGAGACGTCGTAATTATCTAGTATCCAAAGAGTGTTATATAGCAAGAGCCATTAGCTCAGTCGGTAGAGCATCTGACTTTTAATCAGAGGGTCGAAGGTTCGAGTCCTTCATGGCTCACCATTTTTTCGTTAAATGAAGGCCCGTTGGTCAAGCGGTTAAGACACCGCCCTTTCACGGCGGTAACACGGGTTCGAATCCCGTACGGGTCATTGCTTTATCTTTTAATCCTCACTTGTCTTTAGGGGGCTGCCCACGACAGCCTTCTAAAGATAGGTACTGTAGATTTTGACGAAGGATAAACAGCAATTACATAGTGTACGGCTCGGTAGCTCAGTTGGTAGAGCAACGGACTGAAAATCCGTGTGTCGGCGGTTCGATTCCGTCCCGAGCCACTTCCAAAGCGTGTTGGCTGACTACAGCTGATGCGTTTTATTTTCTTCTTACTCTCCCCTCTTTTGGTAATATAACCCATAAAGTTTGTAACGTCATTTATACATTCCTATTACATTTTTGTAACGAGTAATATAAGCATCGATTCAATATGGTATTTTAGTTAAGCAGGAAAGTTATCATTGCCTAGAAATGTGACTTTTTGCCTATTTTTCTTTGGAGGTAAAGTCTTGAACAATGACAGACGTAAACTGCGAAAGCGGTTTAAACAGATACTAATACCGATCGTACTATTAAGCTCACTAGCTTTTTCAATATCTTCAGCATCTGCAGAAGAAGAAGACAATGTATTTCTTATTTTCGTAAATGATAAGTACATAGGTACTGTTAGCGATAAAAAATTAGTTGATGAATTTGCGGAAGAGAAAACTAGAAAAGCGCAGCGGGAATTTAAAAATCTATCTTTGACTACAGAGCCGATCCGTGTTGTAAGCAACCAAACGTTTCATCCGCAATCTGATAATCAACAAACGCTTGAAAGGCTGGATCACGAGCTTCCCGTTTTAACAGAAGGATATGCCCTTACAATTGAGGGAGAGGAAGTAGCTTATCTGCAAAGTAAAGAGGATGCTGAACATGCTATAGAAAACATAAAGAAAAAGTACGTTTCAGATAAAACTCTAAAGCAACTTGAAAACGATAAAAAGGAACCGATTAATGAAAAAGATATGTCCATTTTTGATGTATCGCTTTCCAAAAACGTTTCCATCATTCAGAAAAATATTCCGCCGGAAGACGTCCTAAATGTCGAACAAGCAACGAAGCTTATTGAAAAAGGAACACTTGCGAATAAGGATTATAAGGTCCAAGCAGGGGATACTGTCGGGGAAATTGCCGCTCTTTATGACCTTTCTTTAGAAGAGCTTTTGAAACTAAACCCGGGTTTAAAGGAAGAAAGCAAAATCAAACCGGGTGATGCGGTACATATTCAAATGTATGAACCATTTGTAAAAGTTATCGTCAAAGCAGAAAAAAAAGAAAAAGAACAAATCAATTTTCAAACAGAGACAACAGAGGACCCGTCACTTCCTAAAGGCGAAAAAATCGTTCGAGAAAAAGGAGAAAATGGTGAAAAAGAAACCACTTACTCCCTTGTCTTAGAAAATGGAAAAGAAACAAATCGGGAATCAGAAGATGAAGAGATTTTAAAAGAGCCTGTCAAAGAAAAGGAAACGATCGGCACCAAGATCATTCCGGAAAAAGGGACAGGAGATTTCGCTTGGCCGGCTAACGGTGGAATTGTTTCAAGCAAATTGGGGCATAGATGGGGGAAAATGCACAAAGGAATTGATATCGCGGGCCCAAGCAATGATGAGATTAAAGCAGCAGACAATGGAAGAGTGGTCTCAGCCGGTGAAGATGGCGGTTACGGCAATAAAGTGACAATTAACCATAACAACGGAATGGAGACCGTGTATGCGCATCTCAACTCGATAGATGTATCTGTTGGCGATATCGTAACAAAAGGGCAGAAAATAGGTGTAATGGGGTCAACCGGAAATTCGACAGGCACCCATTTGCACTTTGAAGTATATGAAAACGGAACGCTGCAAAACCCTCTGAAATATGTGAATAAATAGATACTCCAGTCATCTCTGGAGTTTTTTCTTATTTAACAACAACAAATGAACGAAGGCGAACCCATAGTCACCCTGGTTTCTAGTGGCTGATATAATAGTCATACAAGTTCAAATGAAAGTAAGAGGCGATCACTGAAGAATGGAAAACACTGATAGATCCCTCATATCATAGAACCATATGGTACAATAAATGAGATATCCTCTTTTAGGACAAATAGGATTTTTTAATATTTGTGGACATAAACGTTATAATGATTGAGACCTTGCTTATTTGCTCGATATTTCAGGATATACTACGAAAGATATACGATAATAGAAGGAAAAGCATCAAGGAGGTTACAGGCAATGGAAAAAAAGATTTTGGTTGTCGATGATGAAAAACCGATTGCAGATATATTAGAATTTAACCTTCGAAAAGAGGGGTTTGAGGTTCATTGTGCCTATGATGGAAATGAGGCGATTGAAATGACAGAGGAGCTTCAGCCGGATTTGATATTGCTCGATATTATGCTTCCTAATAAGGATGGAGTAGAGGTATGCCGTGAAGTACGCAAGAAATACGACATGCCGATTATTATGCTGACGGCAAAGGATTCGGAAATTGATAAAGTGATCGGACTGGAGCTCGGTGCCGATGACTATGTCACAAAGCCTTTTAGTACGAGAGAGCTCTTAGCGCGTGTGAAAGCTAATTTACGCAGGCAAAATACAATTGCTGCCCCTGAGGAAGAAGTAACATCTAACGAAATTCACATCGGGTCTTTAGTTATTTTCCCGGATGCTTACGTCGTATCGAAAAGAGATGTGACGATTGAACTGACTCACCGTGAGTTTGAGCTTCTTCATTATTTAGCAAAGCACATTGGACAAGTCATGACCCGCGAGCATTTGCTGCAAACGGTATGGGGATATGATTATTTTGGTGATGTACGGACAGTAGACGTTACCGTTCGAAGACTTAGGGAAAAAATTGAAGATAACCCGAGTCATCCAAGCTGGATCGTAACAAGGCGCGGAGTGGGTTACTACTTAAGAAATCCGGAGCAGGATTAGCTTTATGAACAAGGTTGGATTTTTTCGATCCATACATTTCAAGTTTGCCGCGATATTTGTGCTGCTTCTCGTCATTGCTATACAAATTATCGGCGTGTACTTCGTACGGCAGCTTGAAACTTCTCTCGTTAATACGTATAAAGATTCAACAAACCAATGGATCGACGTTCTTTCATATAATGTTGAACAAGAAATGAGCAAATCAAGAAATGAAAGCACACCGACTTTAGAAGAAGATATTAATCGGGTATTGGCCAATACCAGAAGAGAAGAAATCCTTGAAATACGCGTTCTTAATTCGTTCAGTGATGTCATTACGAAGTCCGACAGCACAAATTCAGATATCGTTGGGAAAAAAATAAGAGAGTCGATCATCAAAAATTTTCTCATCAATCCTGAGAAGACAAATAGTAAACAATATTATGACGACGAAAACGATCGAAGGGTACTCATCACAGTGACTCCAATTAAATCGAGGGAGTCTCAGGAAAACCTGGGTGCGATATATGTTCTTTCATCGATGGACAATGTCTATGGACAGATAACAACAATAAACGGGATTCTTGCCTCAGGTACGGGAATGGCGTTAGTCGTTACTGCTGCACTTGGAGTGTTTCTTGCGAGAACGATTACCCACCCTTTAACGGATATGAGAAAACAAGCAGTGGAGCTGGCCAAAGGGAACTTTTCACGGAAGGTTAAAATCTATGGCTTCGATGAAATCGGCCAGCTGGCAAGCTCGTTTAATCATTTGACTCATGAGCTGGAAGAGGCACAGCTGATGACTGAAGGCGAACGAAAAAAACTTTCGTCGGTTATTGCCTATATGACGGACGGGGTTATCGCTACGAACAGCAACGGCGCCATTGTTTTGTTAAATAGCCCTGCTTTGGAACTATTAAATGTTTCACGTGAAACTGCCTTGGAGATGCCGATTACGTCCTTGCTAGGGTTAGATGATCATTACACATTTGAAAACCTGCTTGAACTTCAGCAGGAGTCACTCGTATTAGAAATTGAAAAGGACGGAGACGTTTCTGTTCTCCGCGTAAATTTCTCGGTCATTCAAAAAGAACACGGAATCAACGAGGGTTTGATTGCTGTAATCTATGATGTGACAGAGCAGGAAAAAATAGATCAAGAGAGAAGAGAATTTGTTGCAAATGTATCTCATGAACTGCGTACGCCGCTAACAACGATCAGAAGCTACTTGGAAGCATTGGCGGAAGGTGCGCTTGAGAATAAAGACCTGGCTCCGCGTTTTTTAAGTGTCACTCAAAATGAAACGGAACGAATGATCCGTTTGGTGAATGATTTGCTTCAGCTCAGCAAGTTTGACAGCAAGGATTACCAGTTCAATCGAGAATGGATTAACTTTCCACGCCTGATGCTGCTCGTTATAGACCGGTTTGAAATGACGAAGGAGCAGCATGTTGACTTTATACGGGAGGTACCGATAAAAGAATATTACGTCGAAATTGATCAGGATAAGATTATCCAGATCCTCGACAATATCATTTCCAATGCATTGAAATATTCTCCCGAAGGCGGACATATTACCTTTAAGGTGAATGCGAATGAGCAGGAGCAGCTTCTTTATATCAGTGTAAAAGACGAAGGAGTAGGCATACCGAAAAAGGATATTGATAAAATTTTCGAGCGATTTTACCGAGTGGACAAAGCAAGAACGAGAAAGCTTGGGGGAACCGGCCTTGGTTTAGCAATAGCCAAAGAAATGGTACAAGCCCACGGCGGTGATATTTGGGCTGAGAGCGAAGAAGGGAAGGGAACAAAAATAACTTTTACTTTGCCATACAGGGAAGAGCTAGAGGATGAGTGGGATGAATCGTGAAACTCTGAAATCATACTTTTTGATTTTTCTGATATTAGTTAGCTGTTTTTTCACCTATAATATTTGGACTTATCAGCCGTTAAATCAGGCAACTGGTTCTGAGTCTGAGACGTCAGAGAAAGAAGTTATCAGTACTGAGAAAAGAGATTTGAGTGATTTAGTCAGACCTAATCAAATGTTTTTTCACAATAACGGATTGCACTACGGACTGAACCAATCTGATGATTTTGATAAAGTATGGGAAAAAATCAGAAAGTGGAACGTTACGAATACGAGAAATATTTCTGAATCAATGAACCAGGATGACATTAATTTTCCCTCATGGTTATATGGGGAAGACGGCAGCACGAAGCTTGTCCTTTCCTTTAGTGACGAACTCCCAATAGATCTTTTTCGATCATTGTTTCAATGGACGGACGAATCCTATGAAGCGAAATCATTTGATCAAATTGTTATTCCGAGTCTATCATATGACTCGAACAAACGAATTTATTTAGTTTCATCCTCACAGCAAGTTGTTATTGAAGCTACCGTTGAAGCGGCAGACTTTCAGAATTTGATGGCAGAAGTAGATAACAATAAACAAAACTATCCGACCTATTTTACGGAAGACCTTGAGCAAAAGCAGAAACAGTTTTTTTTACCAAATCAACCGTTGCACATGGACAGAAAGCTTTTTGCAACAAAGAACTATTCATCGGAAACTTTTAAAAGCGCGCTGTTTGATAATCTAAAATATGTGAAGCAGGAATCAGGCTTTAACAAAACACTTTTTACAGATGGAATCAAGTTGCTTCAGATTATCCCGAGTCAAAAACAGCTTCAATTCCAAAATCGGAAAATCACTCCGACAACAACCTTGCCTAGTGCCCAGCTTATTAGACGGAGTCTTGAATATTTAAACAGCCATGGAGGATGGACGGACAACTACCAGTTTTTTTATATGACGGACCGGCAGGAAGTTTACTTCAATATGGAAATGGACCACGTTCCGGTATTAAACAATCCTGATAATTCTTATGGCATCCCATCGATTGAATTGCAATGGTCCAATGAAGAATTATGGGATTATAAAAGACCGACCTTTAGTCTTGACGATATTCCGCTTGAAACAAACGATACGGAAATAATGAGCGGCAGTGAGCTCGTGAAGTGGCTTAAGGATCAGAGTATGTACAAGTTTGATGATATTGATCAGATTACGCCAGCATATATGTTATCTCCGAGTGAACAAGACCGTTATGTAGTAGCAACACCAGTCTGGTCACTGGTTCTTAAAAATGGTCAAATCGTTCTGCTTACGGAGAATCTAATGAATGAAAAGGGTGAAGGCAGTGGAGTGGAGTAAAACAACAACAATTTTCATCATTGCCTTCCTGATACTCGATATCTTTCTCGCAGTCGAATATTTTAAAAAGAAAGAAGAACGACCAGAAAATATTGTAAAAATGACCCGTCAGCAAGAAATGGAAGCTGAAGGAATAAAAAATTTGAAACGGCTGCCTACGACTGTAGAAAAAGGTTCGTACATTACCGCTCAAAGAAAGAGCTTTTCCAAGGAAGAAATAGAATCGTTAAGAAATCAAAAACCGTTAAATTCATTGAGTGAACCAAAAGAAGACAACCCTGTCAACGAACTCAACATGGGTCTCACGGCTCCGTATGCGTTAATAGAATCAGATCTTGCAAGCAGGGCAAACGAATTTGTCGCCAAGCAGCTATTAAACGGAAACAACTATAAGTTATGGAAGATAGATAAAGTAAGCAGGCAAATTATTTATTATCAAACCTATAATGGCCGAACACTCTTTGAAGGGGAGGGCACCGATGCCAATATGGGGAAAATTACGATTTATTATAATGACAAAAATGAAGTGACTGGCTACACTCAGTCTATGCTGACAGATATAAAAGAATTAGAGAATCCGGAGCCGATGTTATCAGCTTCAGAAGCCGTGAATGTGATTTACAGCCAAGGCCGTCTGCAGGAAAACAGTGAAATTATTGAATGGGAATTAGGCTATTATACGCAGTATCCGTTGCCCACATTTCGAAATCTGGCTCCCGCTTGGCGCATCGAAATTAAGCGAAAAGATGAAAATGGACAAGAAATATACGAGGAATTTATGGTTCACGCAATTGATGGTGAAATCATTAAAGGAGAAGTAAAGCAGAAAGAAAACGAATAATGGAGTGAGAGAAATATGAGCTTGCAATTCAGCGTGCTCGCGAGCGGAAGTACGGGGAACTCTTTTTATCTAGAGACCGAAGACCATGCATTTTTGGTGGATGCGGGATTAAGCGGTAAAGCGATGGAAGGCCTGATGAGCCAGATCGGCAAAAAGCTGGATCAATTAGACGGAATCTTTGTCACGCATGAACACAGCGACCATATCAAGGGACTTGGCGTCCTCGCAAGAAAATATAAGCTTCCGATTTATGCGAATGAAAAAACGTGGAAAGCGATGGAAAATATGATTGGCACTGTTCATTCAGACCAAAAATTTATTTTTCCGATGGAAGCAGTGAAATCCTTTGGCTCATTGGATATTGAATCCTTCGGCGTTTCACACGATGCGGCAGAACCGATGTTTTACGTGTTTCACTATGGCGGCAGAAAATTAGCATTAATGACGGACACGGGCTATGTCAGTGACCGGATGAAGGGGATCATCCGATCAGCAAACGCATTTGTATTTGAAAGCAATCATGACGTTGGAATGCTGCAAATGGGAAGATATCCGTGGAACATCAAGCGCAGAATATTAAGTGATGTGGGACATGTATCGAACGAAGATGCGGCGCTTGCGATGACGGATGTAATCGGAGATCAAACCTCGAGAATTTACTTGGCGCATTTAAGCCAAGACAACAATATGAAGGATCTGGCCAGAATGTCTGTCAAACAAACTCTTGCATCGAAAGGATTTGTGACGGGGGAAACGTTCGAACTGTATGATACCGATCCAAAGATACCTACCCCTTTAGTTGCCATATAAATTTTTTCATACGAATGACTATAATTCATCGAAATGATCACAATATAGGTAAACGTCTGGCCCAGAGAGGATGAACAGATTGGATACCTATAATCACAAATACATACCTGAAAAACCTCGGAGAAGCCGGAAGGGCTACTTTATCTCGAGTTTGATCGGGGTTATTATCGGAGCTATTCTTGTTCTGATGGCGCTGCCTTTTTTATCAAGCAGAGGCCTTTTGCCATATGATATGCAAACCGGCACGCAGCAAGTTGAACAAGACGCTTCAGAGCTCCCGGTCAGGTCAGTATCTGTCGATGTCAACAATGCAGTTACAGATGTTGTCCAAAGAGTTTCTGATGCGGTTGTCGGAGTTGTTAATATCCAAAAAACGAATATTTGGGATGAAAGCGGCGGAGAAGCAGGAACCGGGTCAGGTGTGATTTATAAAAAAACCGACGGAACCTCATATGTGGTCACAAATCACCATGTGATCGAAGGAGCGACCAATCTTGAGATCAGCTTGAAGAATGGGACTCGGGTAGGTGCAAAGCTGATCGGAAGTGACAGTTTGACCGATCTTGCTGTATTAAAAATCAATAACAGCAAAATAAAAGCGGTTGCTGACTTTGGAGACTCAGATAAAGTAAAACCTGGAGAACCGGTCATTGCGATCGGAAATCCGCTTGGACTGCAATTTTCCGGCTCAGTGACCCAAGGTGTGATATCAGGAACAGAGCGTGCTATCCCCGTTGATTCAAACAAAGACGGAGAGCCGGATTGGAATGCAGAGGTTCTTCAAACCGACGCAGCCATTAACCCGGGGAACAGCGGAGGAGCGCTCATAAATATTAATGGCAAAGTCATAGGCATTAATTCAATGAAAATTGCGGAATCAGCCGTCGAAGGCATTGGCTTGTCCATACCTGTTAATTTGGCTATTCCAGTAATCCAAGATCTTGAATCGTACGGAGAGGTTAGGCGGCCGTTTCTCGGAATTGAAATGAAATCACTCACTGATATTTCCAGCAACCATTGGCAGGAGACGTTAAAGCTTCCTCGAGATGTGACAAAAGGGATCGTCGTTATGGGCGTTGATCCGAATTCACCCGCCGGAGAGGCTGGGATGAAGGAGCTCGATGTCATCACCGAATTTGACGGAAAACCTGTGAACGATATTATTCAAATAAGAAAAGTTCTCTATAAAAAGAATATTGGCGATACCGCACAAATTCGTTTTTACCGTAATGGGAGTCAAAAATCGGCAAAAGTCACTCTCACTGAATCAAATGCGATAGGACGATAAAAAACGCGCAGGGAGCACGGTTAAGCTCTGCGCGTTTCTTTTTTAGAGCAGGCGATGCCCGCCGCCGCCTTGTCCAACTGTATCCGTAACGAAACGGTTTTTTAACAAGTAAAAGACAGCTTCAGCCACTACTTTCATCAGCCCCTTCATTGATTGCCAGTTTTACTGAAGCCAAACCAATTCCAGAGCTGTTTTATTTTGCAGCGTCAACGCTATCACCATCTGCTATTTTGATTGAAAATACCTCTTCTAAGTGGTGATCAAGTGCTTGTAAATATTGATCAATTGCCGGATTTGAGATGACATCATGCAAAGAGAAGGTTTTAAGCGGCTTCATCCCAACATATGCTTGAGTTTTGTGAAAATGGAACAACGCTTCATCGACATTTTTCCCCTCAAAAAACGAGTTCTCATCAAGAAACGCTTCGTTCGGTGAGTTCCAAGTCAAAGAAAGCATATATTTTTTTTCAGTAAATAGCCCTCCCTGTCCGTATTCATCCGAACCAGTGAAAAACACTCCATATTGATAGACCTGGTCAATATAAGTTTTAAAAGAGCCGGGAATGCTAAACCAGTATATCGGCGTTTGGAAAATCACAGCATCGGCCCACTCGAATTTTTTCTGCTCTTCACTGACATCATAACCATCTTGAATAACTGTAGTCTGGATTGAGTAAGTATCCTCCAGCCTTTCCGTGATACGAGAAAAAATGGTTTGATTTAATGTTCCTTTGGCTTGGGGAGGATAGACCTCATGCCCGTTTATAAGTAAAATGTTTTTCACTGTTTTGACCTCCTTTTTATATTAGCCTTCCCCTTCATTATTCGTCTATTACTTCCCTTTGTAAAGTAGTGATATATCATTCATATAATTTCATAAAAGAAAGTAATTGATATATAAGGATTTAAAAAGCTATAATTAAAAAGAAAAGAGGTGTGAAATGTGGAAGAAACGAAAATTATTCTTGAAAGAAGCGATGATGAACAATGCCCTATTGAAAAATCATTAACTATTATTAGTGCAAAGTGGTCATTCTTAATCATTCGGGAATTACTAATAGATGGGACATTGCGTTTTGGCGATCTGTTAAAAGGACTTGAGGGAATCAGTCCAAAAACGCTGTCCTTGCGTTTGCGGGAATTAGAGGAAAATAAAATCATCACTAGAACCGTATATCCGGAAATTCCCCCAAAGGTGGAGTACTCATTAACGGAAAAGGGAAAGCAGTTGGAGGGAATCTTGCTTGAACTGAAACGATTTGGATTAACATTGGAATAAAACGCTTTCATTTATTCACTCAAAATAGGCTTTATTTAAAAAAGGAGATTTTGGGATAAAATAGGCGAACGTCCTGTAAAATTATTCTCGTATCCTTTCGATTTCAGCATCAATTAGATCTGTTCCTTTTTTTAAAAAGTCAAAGATGATCTCAAGTTCTTCTGGTGAGTATTCCTTGCAAAGAGCAATTGTCGATTCAGATAAACCGGAAAACAGCTTTTTAATCGGTTGTCTAGATTCCTGCACGGGGACGATGATAACCCGCCGGCGGTCGTTCGGGTCATTTTCCCTTTTTACATATCCTGCGTTCTCCAAGCGGTCGACCAGTGCTGTTACTGAGCCTGTACTGAGCCCTGTCTTTTTTCCAAGCTCTCCTGCTGTCATAGGTCCGAATTCGATCAAAATATCAGCAGATTTTAAATCGGTATGAACAAGGCCGAGAGACTGGGCGGCCAATTGATGAAAAAGAATCATTCTGGTACTCAGCTTTCGAAAAAGACGGATTGTCGTTTCCTCAAATTGCTCATCATGTAAGTTTTTAGTTGACATTGCTCACCACACCTTATAGAATTTAGTTTGATCATCAAGATATTTAATTACTAAATTATTATTTTTATCTTATCAAATGTTTGCATAAAACGTAAGTGAAACGATATAAGGAGGATAAAATGGACCGAAAAGATTCTTCCAATAAACTGGTGGTAGCCGGACTATTGCTCGGGATTCTCATGGCTGCCATGGATAATACCATCGTCGCGACTGCGATGGGAGCGATCGTGTCGGACCTTGGAAGCTTTGATAAATTTGCCTGGGTAACTGCTTCATATATGGTAGCCGTTATGGCCGGAATGCCGATTTACGGAAAGCTTTCTGATATGTACGGACGAAAACGTTTTTTTGTGTTCGGGCTTATTTTTTTCTTGCTGGGCTCAGCGTTATGCGGAATTGCTCAATCCATGAATCAGCTGATCGTCTTTCGGGCAGTTCAAGGGATTGGCGGAGGCGCGCTGCTTCCGATCGCATTTACGATTATTTTTGACCTTTTTCCGCCTGAAAAACGCGGAAGAATGAGCGGATTGTTTGGCGGCGTATTCGGCTTATCCAGTGTACTCGGACCGCTTTTAGGCGCTCTTATTACCGATTCTGTCGGCTGGCATTGGGTATTTTATATTAACGTTCCAATTGGAATCTTTGCCTTATTTTTTATCATTCGTTACTACAATGAATCACTGGAGCATAAGAAACAAAAAATTGACTGGTGGGGAGCTATTACGTTAGTCGTCTCGGTTGTCTGCCTGATGTTTGCCCTTGAGCTGGGAGGCAAAACGTATGATTGGAACTCCGTTCAGATAATTGGCCTTTTTTCTGTATTTGCTATTTTTTTTGTGGCCTTTTTTATTGCGGAAAGAAAAGCGGAAGAACCGATTATTTCGTTTTGGATGTTTAAAAACCGTCTATTTGCTACCTCTCAGATTCTGGCTTTTCTGTACGGAGGAACGTTTATTATTATTGCGGTATTTATTCCGATATTCGTACAAGCCGTATACGGAAGCTCGGCCACGAGCGCTGGATTTATTCTGACGCCGATGATGCTCGGTTCCGTTCTTGGCAGTATGATCGGAGGAATCTTTCAAACAAAGGCGAGCTTCCGGAATTTAATGATTTTATCCGTTCTGGCCTTTTTTATCGGCATGCTTTTGCTCGGGAACATGAGTCCTGATACGGCAAGGTATATGCTGACAGTGTTTATGCTTGTGGCAGGCTTTGGAGTAGGATTTAATTTCTCCCTGCTGCCTTCAGCCTCAATGAACGACTTGGAACCGCGATACCGGGGCTCAGCCAACTCAACCAACTCCTTCCTCAGATCGCTTGGGATGACTCTTGGTATAACGATCTTTGGTACAATTCAAACAAATGTGTTTACGAATAAACTGGCTGATGCCTTTCGCGGGATGGGCGGAACAGGTCCTATGCAGGATATGGGAGATCCTCAGCAAATTTTCCAGCCTGATACACGGTCTCAAATTCCCGATGAAATCTTGAACCCGATTATTCAAGCGATGTCTGATAGTATCACGTACATCTTTATGCTGACGCTCGTACCAATTGCCATTGCCGCTGTCACCATTCTATTTATGGGCAATGCAAAGGTCAAAACATCGCAGGAAACGGCAGAAAAATCCAATTAAGTGAAGAAACAGCACAGGTTGTATACTTGTGCTGTTTTTTTAAAAGTGAAAGAAATTATACTGAAAATCCTAAAACAAAAAACGTTTTTATAAATGTATGCGTTTTAATACTGCAGAAGCTTTACTAAAATAGGAAAGTTCTAAATTTTTATTCTTGTTAAATTTTTATATGTTGTTTATCATTAGTAATTAACAAATAATTCTTTACTTACTGAAATATATGAAAAGGATGAAGGAAACCATGACAATCGCAAATGAACGGTCCAAATGGATTAATGAAGTTCGGCAGCAAGTCATTGATTGGAGACGGCATCTGCACGAAAACCCTGAGCTTTCTTTTGAGGAAGAAAAAACCGCCGATTTTGTATACAACACTCTCGAATCCTTTGGCGGGATTGAACTGTCAAGACCGACAAAAACGAGTGTGGTTGGGAAAATCAACGGGATATCTCCCGGCAAAATCCTAGCGATTCGAGCAGATATGGATGCTTTGCCGATTGAAGAAAAAACCGGCCTCCCGTTTGCATCAAAAAATCCAGGCGTCATGCATGCTTGTGGCCATGATGGTCATACATCGATGCTGCTTGGCGCTGCGAAAGTCCTTTCTGAAAACAGAACCGGCTTTTCCGGTGAAATTCGCTTGATCTTTCAGCATGGGGAAGAGCTCTTTCCAGGAGGAGCCGAAGAGCTTGTTGAAGCAGGCGTAATGGGTGGCGTTGATTTTGTGATCGGCACCCATCTTTGGTCTCATCTTGAGGTCGGAAAAATCGGTATCGTATACGGCCCGATGATGGCTTCCCCAGATACGTTTCTTATTACGGTGAAAGGGAAAGGCGGACACGCTGCTATGCCGCATAATACTGTAGACAGTATTGCCACGGCTGCCCAATTTGTTACCAATGTACAGCACATTGTCTCCCGAAACATCAATCCACTGAAGCCTGCTGTTGTTTCCGTTGCCAAATTTGTATCGGGTACAACCCATAACGTGATTCCAGGTACAGTGGACATCATGGGTACAGTCAGGACGTTTGATCCGGAAGTGAGAAAAGAAATTCCAATTCTCATGGAAAGGATTTTGAAAGGAATTACAGATGCCCACGGAGCAGAGTATGATTTCGAATATCAATTTGGTTATCGTGCCGTTATTAACGATCAAGACATAACCAAAATAATTGAAGAAATTGCTGTAGATGTATATGGCGAGGAAGCTATCGAACATATGGATCCTGCCATGATTGGTGAAGATTTTTCTGCGTATCAGCAAGTGGCAAAGGGTGCTTTCTTTTATGTTGGGGCAGGCAATGCTCAAAAAGGCATTACATTCCCTCACCATCATGAACGCTTTGCCATCGATGAGGATGCACTTGAAAAAGGAGTTTCATTATTCGTTCATTCAGCTTTTAAATTTCTAGAGTAAGAATTACAACAGGAGGTTGCTTCATGCACGCAATAAAATGGCTGGCTCTAGTTCCTCTCATTGGAATTATTGTTGGCGTTGTATTTTTTAACCAAGTAACACCGTTTATACTCGGCATGCCTTTTTTACTTTTTTGGCTAGTGATGTGGACGATATTGTCCTCTCTTATCATGGGAATTGTATTTAAATTCGACCCTGACAGTAAGGAGGACAAGTAACGATGAATATTGCGCTAATTATCATTTTCGGTGTAATTATCTTATCTATTTTACTAGGTATTCAAGCGAAAAAAGGTAAAGATATGGACCTTGAGCAATGGACAGTCGGCGGAAGAGGCTTTGGTTCTCTTTTCGTGTTTTTGCTGATGGCTGGAGAAATTTATACGACGTTTACGTTTTTAGGCGGAAGCGGTTGGGCCTATGGCAAAGGAGGACCGACGTACTATATTATTTCTTACGGGGCAATTGCCTACATCATGTCTTACTTTCTATTGCCGAAAATATGGCAGTATGCAAAGGATCATGATCTTCTGTCCCAATCTGATTTTTTCGTATCGAAATTTAAAAGCCCTTATTTAGGAGTTTTTGTATCTCTCGTCGGTGTTGTCGCGATGATTCCGTATTTTATCACACAATTAAAAGGGCTCGGGCTGATTGTATCGCAAGCTTCTTTCGGCAGCATTTCACCGACGGCTGCGATTTGGATCGGCGCGATAGCTGTAACGGTTTATGTTATGATTTCCGGGATCCACGGCTCTGCATGGACGGCGATTGCGAAGGATTTTTTAATTCTGGCTGTGGTTTTATTTCTCGGAATTTATTTGCCGCTTCATTATTATGGCGGCATTCAGCCGATGTTTGAAGCTATTCATGCGGCAGACAGTAATTTCTTGGCTCTTCCCGAACAAGGGCAAAGCTCATCATGGTTTATCTCGACCGTTCTTTTGACGGCATTTGGTTTCTATATGTGGCCGCATACGTTCGGTTCAGCTTATACGGCTCAAAACGCAAATGTTTTCCGTAAAAATGCAGCAATCATGCCTTTATATTCTCTTGTCCTTTTATTTGTTTTCTTTGTAGGCTTTGCCGCAATTTTAGAGGTTCCTGGCTTAACAGGAGGAGACACAGATCTTGCGTTGCTTAAAATTTCCATGCAAACCTTTGATCCGTGGGTAATCGGCGTGATCGGTGCAGCAGGAGTATTAACTGCACTTGTTCCGGGGTCACTGATTTTAATGTCGTCTGCCACGCTGTTGTCCAAAAATATTTACAAGGTGCTAAATCCTAAGGTCACTGACCAGCAAGTAGCAAAAACGGCTAAATTCCTCGTACCGGTCGTTGCATTGATTGCCGTGTACTTTACGCTAAACGGCGGGGAAACAATCGTCGCCTTGCTGTTAATGGGATATAGTCTCGTTACACAGCTTTTCCCGGCACTATTATTTAGTTTGATGAAAAACAATTTTGTCACAAAATACGGCGCCTTTGCGGGGATAGGTGCAGGAGTAGCGACAGTCGCCTTCACAACTCTTTCAGGGCACACGATCGGTACACTTCTGCCTTTCTTGCCGCAAGCCGTTAAAGACCTAAATGTGGGCATCATTGCGATGATTATAAATTTGGTTTTCCTTATCGGTGTCAGCTTGGCAACAAAACCTCTGTTAGCTTCGAAATCGTCTGAAGCTATGCTGGAAAGATAAAAGATTGAAAATCCATCCGATCAACTTCGGATGGATTTTTATTAAATGTTTCACATGGAACATTATAGATCTCTCAATTCAGGCGCATTTCGGTGCTTAGTTGCTTGCTCGTAGCCATAAGCAATTTTTAAAAGAGCGGGTTCTTCAAAGGCTTTTGCCGTAAAAGTAATTCCAAACGGTTTCCCCAGAAAGGTGTAGCCAGCAGGAACTGTTATCGATGGGTAGCCGGCTTTTGCAGCAATCTCACTGCCATAATCATCGGCAAAAAGTATGGCGTCAAGCTTGTGCTCATCCATTACGACATCAATGCCTTTTTCCTTTGCTCTCTTGAGGTCGTTCAAACGGTCCAATATATACTCAGTATCCGTCAGTGTTCCGCATTTTTCTTGAGATTCAAGCAAGATTTTTTGTCCAAATTGCAATGCCGACACTCTGTTTTCTTCGTTCCAAACAATGACATCCCGGAGAGAGTGAACCGGAAGATGCGGGGCAGCCTTCGATAAATACGCATTCACTCCGGCCTTGAATTCGTGAAACAGAACACTCGAATCCCACTCCAGCTCAGAAATGGTATCAATGTGAATGAGATCAGCCCCTTGTCTTTCAAGCTCATCAAGTGCATGTTCAAAAATTGAAAGCTCTTCTTCATTCAGTCTGAAAAAATGTTTCTTTTCAATCCCTATTCGTGCACCATGTAACCCGTCGTTTTGAAGACAGCTTGTATAATCAGCCAGCATTCGATCTTTGCCGACAGTTGTAGCTGGATCTTCAATATCTTCACCAGTTAACGCTCCGAGTAATAATGCGGCATCCCATACTGTACGAGCCATTGGCCCAGCCGTATCCTGGCTGTTGGCAATAGGGATAATCCCGGAACGGCTAATGAGTCCCACGGTAGGCTTAATGCCGACAAGGGAATTTTTACAGGACGGATTTAAAATACTGCCGCTCGTTTCCGTTCCTACTCCTGCCGCTGCCAAATTCGCTGCGATCGCCGCACCTGTACCGGCGCTTGAACCGCCCACATCAAACGTACGCGGTCCATAAGGGTTGAGAACCTGTCCGCCTCTTGAACTGTATCCGTTTGTCATATTGTATGCCATAAAATTTGCCCACTCCGTCATATTGGTTTTGCCAAGAATAACGGCACCTGCTTCGCGAAGCTTTTTGACAACAAATGAATCTGTTCGGGCGTAATGATCAGCCAAGGCTAGTGAACCAGCACTGGTATGCATCGAGTCATTGGTATCAATATTATCCTTAATCAAAATGGGAATGCCATGTAAAGGACTTCTTGCGCCATAGGCCGCTCTTTCTGCATCTAAGCTTCGGGCAATGTGAAGGGCATCCGGATTAAGCTCCATCACCGCATTCAGGTGTATCCCATTTTTGTCATAGGCTGCAATTCGCTCCATGTAAAGAATCGTCAGGGCTTCAGAGGATAGCTCCCCATTTTCCATTGCCTGTTGCATCATGTCGATCGTGGCTTCTTCGATTTGAAAGGATGATTTCATCTTTGTCTCCTCTTTTCATATGATTATGAAGTCAAGTCCTATCTGTTTCATCCAATAATACTGTATTAGCGATCGCCAATCATAAGAGTATTCGGCCGGACAATGTCTCCCATTTTCCTTGTGTTTTCCGGGCAATCCCTCCTTGTCGTCTGAAAAAACTGAAAATCTTACAATCTATTATATTATAAATGGTAGATATGAATCGCCTGAGTCGTTTCAGTTTTCACATTATTTAAACCTATTCCGCGTACAGGGCTTATCTTCTAATATCTCTTTTCTCACTTTCGATTGAAGGGACTCACATCTTGTTACTCCTAATACCAGTATAAACTGACTCCTATAATAGGAAAAAAACATTGAGTAAGATAAAAATGAAAAGAGGTGATAATTAATCATGCTGACAAAACGAATGGTTTGGCTCCTTTCTGCAACAGCTGGTTTTACTGTGGCCAATGTCTATTTGAATCAGACATTGCTCGTAAGTATGGCGGATTCCTTTGGTGTCTCGGCGACTCAGATTGGAATGATTGCGACCTTATCCCAGATCGGATATGCACTTGGCAATCTTTTTCTCGTTCCATTGGGAGATCTTTATGAAAGACGGCGAATCATTTTGCTTCTGCTTGCTTTTGTATGTGTGGGATTATTGGCATCGGCTATGGCGCAAAGCTTCATATGGATGGTTACGGCAAGCTTATTTTTAGGGTTTGTGACCATCGTTCCACAGATCATTGTCCCTCTGGCCGCGAGTCTTGCTAAGGCGAATGAAAGAGGAAAAATCCTCGGAAATATTGCGGTCGGATTGGTCTCCGGCATACTATGCGCGAGACTTGTGAGCGGGTTCGTGGATGCCCAATTCGGGTGGAGAGCTGTATATTGGCTGTCCTTGGGATTTACCGTTCTATTTATCGTTCTTATTCGCCTGGGGCTTCCAAAAAATAAAGAATCACAAAACATGTCGTACAAACAGCTGCTGCTTTCGTTAGGGCCGATCTTTATGAAGGAAAACGTCTTAAAGAGGGTATGCCTCAGCCAGGGGATGATGTTTGCTGCGTTCAGTTTATTCTGGACTACACTCGTCTTTCTTTTAACCTCGCCGCCGTATTCCTACGGAAGCGGAGCGGTTGGCACAATTGGTCTCGTGAGTATTGGCGGAGCATTTGCAGCCCCGGTTATCGGGCGATTTATCGACAATAGAGGCGCCGGTCTTGCAAATATGATCTGTATGGTCATCGGTTTGCTGTCCTTTATTGTTGCGTTTGCCGGCGGCGGATTCTTGCCTGCAGTGATCGCCAGTGCGCTGCTTGTGACTGTAGGTACACAAGCTAATCAAGTGGCATGCCAAGCGAAGCTGTTTCAGCTTTCTCCGGAAAAGAGAAGCCGTTTAAATGGATTGTATATGGTTTCAACGTTTCTTGGCGGTGCACTCGGATCTTTTGTAGGGGTTCAGGCTTGGAGCCATTTCCATTGGACAGGTGTTTGTACCGCAGGCTTGATTATGGTCGCTATCGCTTTGAGTTCAGCAATTGGTTCAGAAAAACAGATGCCAGTGGCGTCACACTAAAATGAGAAAGGTGAGGATTGATAATGAAGCTAGATGAAAACTATACAAAAGGTTTGGAAGTCTTAGAGAAAATTGATAAGGAAAATTACGAGGCTATTGTAAACAGCTTTAAAGATTCAGTTGCTCCGGATTTAGGGGTGCTTGCTGTTTCATTTAATTACGGACAAATCTTTTCAAGACCAGGCTTGGATCTAAAATCAAGGATGCTGGCAACAGTGGCAGGCTTGACGGCGCTTGGAAATACCGAACAATTGCGTTTTTACATCAATGGAGCATTAAATGTCGGATGGACAGAGGAAGAAATCCTGGAAGCAATGATGCAAATGATCATTTATTCCGGCTTTCCAAACGGCTTAAACACAATTCTCACCGTCGCATCGGAAGTTTTTGAAAGCAGAAAAGAAAAGCAAACAATCTAGGGAATTAAAAAACAAGCGAAGAATGATAGAAATGTAAAAGTCATCTAGCGACATAGATGGCTTTTTGTTGTTTATAAAGGGTTTAGCATTAGCTGCCTATCGACTAAAGAAGCATAAACAAAGCCGACCCGGTACACGGATCGGCTGAAATATTATAAGTAAGTAGAATATCTAAAATTAGTTCCTAAAAAAGGCACATCTTAAGAAAGGATCCTATTGCTTGGCTTCTATAATATTAGTTTAAACGAAAGCTCATTATAAGTCTATATCTTTATAAAAAAATAATTTATTGTAGACATACCTGGCCGGGAATATTTGAGAGGAGTGCAGTTGGAAAAAGCTTTTCATGCAGTGCATTGTAATTAATCCTTAGTTAGGGGGGGAACTTTTGCAATGGCTTTCATGGGATCTTAACCTGAAAACCAGGTTAATTGGCGAGACTATCTTCAATTTAATGTATTGGATGTATTTCCCTTTTATTGCGCTCTACTTTAGCGATGCTCTCGGCAAAACAACGGCCGGAATTTTGATGACCTTACCACCGCTTATGAACATCATCGGCAGCATGCTCGGCGGATTTCTATCTGACCGATTTGGACGCCGCCCATCCATGCTGATGGGGTCTTTATTGCGGGTAGTAATGTTTGTACTGTTTGCTATGTCAACATCCCATTGGATTGATTATCTCGCATTTATCGGGATCAGTCTCGGCGGATCAATTTACAAGCCGGCAAGCTCGGCGATGGTAGCCGATCTAATCACGGAAAAGGATCGAAGAAGGGTGTTCGCCACCTTTGTAACAGGTATGAATATTGGGGCCGTATTTGGACCGGTACTGGGAGCGATTTTCTTCTTTCATTACCGGAGCGGATTGCTGTGGACCTGTACGATCGTCTCACTGCTCTATTCCATTGCGATCTTTGTTTTGATTCAGGAAACACTGCCGAATTCCATTAAGAAAGATGAGAAATCGAACACCATGATCTCTTTTCTGAAGGATCAATGGAAAAACTATGCCGTGATCTTCCAAGACAAAGTCTTTTCCCTTTATATCCTGGCTGGCGTTTTTGTTACGGTTGCGTTCATGCAGTTGGATTTGTATTTGGCTGTATACGTGAATGATTATGTGCCGGCACAAACGATGTTTACTTGGAATGACTGGTCGCTTTCGCTCAGCAGCGCAGAGGTGTTCGGATGGATGCTGGGGTTAAACGGACTCATGTTTGTCCTTTGTGTCATTCCTATCACCAAATGGTTTGAAAATTGGAGTGACAGAAATACAATGATTCTTTCAACACTGCTGTTTGGATCAGGAATGTTTTTGATCGGACTAACCACAAACGTTTGGCTGTTGCTCGGATTTATGGTTATATTAACGCTCGGGGAGGTAATCAGTTCACCAGTGGGGCATAGTTTTGTGAGCAAGTATGCACCAGAAAATGCGAGAGGTCAATATATGGGAGCTTCTGATCTCCAATACTCGGTAGGACGCTTTATCGCACCATTGTCGATTGTTCTTTCTGCGTGGCTGCCGCCAATCGGCGTTTTTGGATTTCTATTGCTTTGTACGTTGATCGGTGCTGCTCTTTATGTACGGTTATTTCAAATCATGCCGATAAGTGATCAAGAGAAAAAAGAAGATGGCGTAAGTTAACTACAGGAATGTAGCATGCTGGACGGACCAAGACTGTATTTCAGTTTTGGTCTGTTTTTCTACGCTTATCCATATAAAGTTTCAGAGAAATGGAAGACTTCGTCTGAAGATTCTTTTTATTTTTCATCCCGGCACATTTGTAGGCCTATTCACCCTGGAATGACAGAAAAAGAGGAAAATAAACCTATTTAAGGAAAGAGTCTTTCTCCTTACACTTAAGATGTGGGAAAAGATGACATACACTGAATCCAGTTTTAACGAGGTGAAACAATTGTTCAGCTTGGAGAATCTAGCACAAATCCGCGGTGCCATAACGGGCCAAGTGGCAGATGTGGAAGAAAAGATTGAAAGATTGAAAAAAGCCAAAACAGAAATTGAGCACCAGCAAAATGATTATTTGGGTGAAAGCAAGAAAATTAGTAAACCCGAACTATCGAAATCCTGGACAGGCTCCCGGGCAGATCAGTTTAATGATGTCCGAAATGAAGCCCAGCAAACGATTGAAGACATTTTGAATGATGAATATGAAAGCTACAAAGACAGTATAGATTGGGAGATTACACAATTAAACATTCAAAAGGAAGCACTGTCTTTTGCAGGCATCCTGGCGCGCGAAGCGGAAGAAGTAGCGGACGCTGGAAAAGAGACGTTGGAAGCTGCAGGAGACAAATTTAATGATCTAAAAAGGTGGCTGTTTTAATGACAACGATCCAACTAAGGTCAAAAGAGGTTTTAGCGAAGCTGAATGAAATAAAAAATGAGATTGACGCACTTTCGTTAAAAGGTCCGTCTATGTCCTCTCTCGGAGACAATAAACTTGATTTTACCGCAAAGTGGCGGGAAAGAGAAACGAACATCCATGAGTTGGTCTCTCAATATAAGGAGGCCGTATTAAAAAATCTCGAGGATACACGAGATAACGTAAACACCTTAAAGGAACAGGATGAAGCGATCAAATAAAAATGAAAGAAAGGCTTGGATTGAATGGCGAATAAAGTCTATGAAGCGAAAACATTAGAATCTGCGACAAAAGCACGTGCCGAGGAGTATCAAGAGCTTAAACGCCAAATGAATCAGGTAAAACAGAACATGCAGGCACTTGTTGACCTCGATGGGTTTCATGGAAAAGGTGCGGAGGCAATCAAAGGTTTTTATCAAGCACAGATTGACGTAGTGAATGAGTGGATTCAACTGATTGATAAAAATATTGCCTTTATGAAAGGGATTCCAGGTACTGCAGAGGATTTTGATCTTGCCGGGGATACGGCTGTCCAAGTTCCTTTTGTGGAGGAGGATGTATCGAACAGCCTCAGTCGTGCGAAGGAAATGGTTTCTGAACAGCACCGGGAATTAAAAGGTACATTCAGTCAAATTGACGACTTGGTCTCCCTCACACCTTTTTCAAAAGAATCCTTCCATTCCCAAATCGAGGATTCCGAAAAAAAACGTTCGGAAACGGTAAAAGAAGTGAATGAGCTGGACCGTGTGCTAAAAGAGGAATATGAAATGCTGGAAAGCGATGAAGCCATCGTCACCACACTTTATCAGCAATTGTTGGCTTCGACTGGAAGCGGCGGGAACGTCACCTCGATCCACTTCGATGCCAAGGCCTATCACAACAGCGAAATCTACAAGCTCCGGGAAGAAAATGCCGCCAGACAAGCGGAGTACTTGCAATTTAAAAAGGATCAAATCGAACAAAGGAGACTGGCAAAAGAACAAGAAGAGCTGGAAAACCGTCCTTGGTACGAAAAAGCGTGGGATGCAACCTGCACCTTTACGGGAGAGCTCACAGGATATTATGATTATAAGAGAGCAATAGAAGGTATTGACCCCGTCACAGGCGAAAAGCTATCTACCGCAGAACGTGTCGCCGCCGGAGCAATGGCAGCTGCGGGCTTTATACCAGTAGTCGGCTGGGCCGGCCGGGCAATCAAAGGCGGAAGCGCGATTTATAAAACTGCAAAGGGCTTAAATGCGGCGAACCACGCCTTATACGCCTATAAGAGCACCAAAGGTATGGACATCCTCCAGAAAAGTGAAATGGGTATCTACGGCTTAGTTGCAGCCAACGGCTTTAGCGAAGCAGCAACCGGAAGGGATATGTTCGGCAACAAGCTTTCAGACGAGAAACGCACGCAGAGCCTGACAAATGCACTTGGAATAACGGCATTGGGAGGACTGGCGCGATATGCGGATCATGTGCAAACAAGAAATCTACCTAATACAAAAGCGCCGTACAGCAACCAATATGTCAGCAACAAAATAAACCAAGCCAAAAATGCGCTTGAGAAGGTCAAGAGAAATGTTGGGCAGTTTGAGGTGCCTGTCAAAGTCCGTGTTCAACAGCTAGCAACCCCAAACAACATTCCAATGGCGGCCCACTTTAGCCTCGAGAAAAAGTCAGTGAGCGAGATTGCACAGGCGTTTTCGGTGAGGAATGGTACTAAGGGTACGGGTAAAGAAAGTAAGATTGAAATTGGTAAAACTGATATAGATGCACTAAGGAAAAAATGGAATGTTCCAGAAACTGAAACAGTTGCAGTTGGAAAGACTGATGTAAATGGATTAGAAGATTTGACTTTTGAAGGAGGATCGCCGAAAGTACGAAAAGAAGCTAGATTACCTGATTTAGATGAAGTAATGCCCGACAGGAATATCAAAGCCCCAGGGAATAACCCATTGTTCACTAGGCATGCAGAGGAAGGTGTTCTGAATGAATTTGATTCAGCAGTAATAAAGGCAGGTATAAAACCAGAAGATGTAGTAGGAACATTAAAACTTCATCAATCGAATCCTTCAGGTGTATGTAGAAAGTGTTATCAGGGGTTAGCGAATGATAAAGTTCCGCCTGGTGTGTTAAAGCAATTAAGTTTAAAATATCCTAATTTAAAAATTGAAGTAACATCGGAAATTGATGAAAGCATTAAAGTAACTGGTAGGCTTAATCTAATGATTAAACATGGAAAGTATATTGATTAGTTGGAGGTTAATTATGGCTAATACTAACTTCAGTAGTTTAACAGAAGACGGTAAAGTAGTATTTTTTCTTGGACTTTCAGAAAAAGTTTTGTCGGTATTTTCTCAAAAGGAAGATCAAATTTTAGCCCAGGAAGTTATATATAAATGTTGGGAGTGGCTAAAAGATAAAGAAAATATAGGGGATATTCTTTATGAATTATTAGATAATGAGGAAAATGGTATAACAATAATTCAAGAGATGTCAGATAATGAAACAGACGTCATGGCTTGGAACTGTATTATTGATGCAGTTGCTTATACTAGTAGAAAAGCATTTGAAAGAGAAGGTGTCAAATATTATCCAGAACCAATTGCTTTAGTTGATGATACATTAGTAGACCATTTTATAGACTGTTTTGAAAGATGTATAGAGAATTCAGATAGTTATATTCAGAGAATAAATTTTTTATTGGATGATTACAAGAATGGGAATATTGCGAGTGATTTGCGGACAGAAGTTTTAAGGGAATTACAAATACAAAATTAACTATTACTCTATTATTTTATGAACTTTTTTGGATTAGAGTAATCAAATTAGAAAAGGATGTTTGCAGTTTAGAGTTGCAGGAATCCCTATTATGCATAGAAATAGCACTTGATTTCCTTTTAGGTAACAAGTGCTTTTGTTTTCTTATAAAATATTTATGTCTGGAAGATTAAAAATGATTACTTGAAATTCAAAATTCATGATGGTTGTACCATCTTGGGCAGACATGCAAGATTTGTAAAAGACGACTACGTTTGCTCGTGGTGATAAGCAATAGGAATATTGTAAAAGCACTTTTGATTTACAGTATCATAAAGTTCTTATCCACCTTTCGCCATGGAAGTTATAGGCTTTAAGAAAAAATAAAGATACAATAGAATTAATTGGCAACAGGCGAAAAGCTAACCTCCGCAGAACAAGTAGCTGCCGGAGCAATGGCCGCAGCCGGGTCCATCCCGGTAGGGCGATTAATTGCGGAAACACGATCTATAAATCCGCCAAAGGCTTAAACAACGGCGAACCACGCCTTAGACGCTTATAAGAACACCAAAGGTATGGACATCGTCCAGAAGCAGAAAATTTAAGCGTAATAAAAGTTACCGTATTGACAATCTTTTAAACTTATAAATTATAAGAACCATTAAGTACAGCACTGAATTATCTAGACATAAAAATACCTTAACTGCGTTCTCAGTGAGAAGCGGTTGAGCAGGTACTAATGTTACGGTAATGGTTAAGGGAGCCAGTGGGTTTAAAATGATTTTATTAAAGATGGAATAGTGCGTTAGGAGGTAAACATGTGAAGGTATTTGAGGATTATTTTACAGAATTACAAGCAGATATGGTGGCAGTTTGTTTAGAGTATGTTGATAATAAAGCAGAGGATATCTTTATCTATTGTTCATATGAACCAAAAATGTATGCTTTTGATTTTTTCTGTAAAATTAACGGGAATATTGTCCATAAACATCAACTAAATGAGGCTACAAAAGAATTGGGTAGTCAACACAATCAAGTTTATGATGTTTCAAGAGAAAGACAGAGTGCTGCACTGAAAATTGGTAATCAAAATTTAATGTTTATCCATAATAAGTGTGAAGAGTTCAATAAAGAAATGCCTACGGAAATGAAATTGCATTATAATGTAAAACAAAACAGTCTAAAAGGACAATATAAATATGACTTAATTTATTCGAATGATGACGAACTATTACCTGATGATATTTTTGATTTATGGTTCGAGGAAGTGAAGCAAAATAATTTATAAAAAGCTTACCGAGATTTTTAAATATAACTCAACTTTCGCAGAATAAAAACATGTTCGATTCTTTTTTGGTAGGGCTAACATGGATGATATTAATCCGGATAGAGAGTTTTAAAACGCCATATAAACTTATTAAAAACCGAAAATTGTTACAATATTAGACAAGCTGTATAAGGAGGTACTAACAATTGTGGATCAGAAGCTTGATTTCTTAAAAAAATATACTATGAAGAAAGATGGAAATGTACGCATTATCCTAGAGGATGAAATTGAAAAAATAGATTCATTCCCCCTGTTAGGGGTATGAAAAGGAACGAATGATCGGTGCCGAATGGCCTCTTTATCTGTGCATTGTAGGGTATATATGTTATTCATTTGTTAGCATAATAACAATAGGGAATAACCTTTTTAAAATTAGCAATGGCCATTAAAGGAACAAATACATGTGGTTGATTATTATTGCAAATAATAAAGAATATTCTTGAAAAGCAGCTCATATTTTAATATAATAAAACCTTCTAAATGAAAGCGTTTTATATCGGTTTTAATTACTTAGAATCTTTTTTTATATCGTTAACGTGAGAAAATATGACATATTTCTTGTTTAATCAAATTGATATAATCATAATTTAATAGGTCATTATCTATCTAGATAAGTAGCAAGGAGGAGCATAATTGGAGAAATTTGTTTCTGGTTTAAATGGTGTTTTGTGGAGTGAGCCGGTTATATACATATTAATGATTATCGGTCTAACATTCTCAGTTTTGACTCGTTTTCTGCAGGTTAGACATATTAAGGAAATGATTAAATTGATGTTCCAAGGGAAAAGCTCAGAAGCAGGAGTCTCATCTTTTCAAGCATTATCCATTGCGTTATCAGGACGTGTGGGTACAGGGAATATTGCTGGTGTAGCGACAGCCATCGCATTTGGCGGGCCGGGTGCTGTATTTTGGATGTGGGCCATTGCGTTTTTTGGCGCATCCAGTGCTTTTATCGAATCAACTCTCGCGCAGATTTATAAAGTAAAACAGGATGGGCAATACCGAGGAGGTCCGGCCTATTACATCGAAAAAGGAATAGGATGGAAATGGTTTGCTTTTCTTTTTGCTTTTGCTGCACTGATAGCAATGGCTATTCTTATGCCAGGGGTACAATCGAATTCCATTTCTGAGGGTGTAAAAAATGCATTTGGTATTCATCCCGCGATTACTGGGGTATTAATCGTTCTTTTATTAGGTTTCATTATTTTTGGCGGTGTAAAAAGAATTGCAAATGCAGCCCAGTTAATCGTTCCTTTCATGGCATTAGGCTATATCCTGTTATCTTTAGTCATTGTTATTACGCATATTGACCAATTGCCAGGTGTTATTTCACTAATTTTCAGAAGTGCGTTTGCACTGGATTCCGCATTTGGCGGGCTTATTGGTATGGCTATTTCATGGGGAGTGAAACGAGGCATTTATTCAAATGAGGCTGGCCAGGGCACAGGTCCTCATCCGGCTGCTGCCGCTGAAGTTTCACATCCCGTTAAACAAGGATTGGTCCAAGCGTTCTCTGTATATATTGATACGCTCTTTGTCTGCTCCGCTACAGCGTTTATGATTTTGTTTACGGGAATGTATAATACCGAAGCTGCAGATGGATCTTTCATAGTCAACAATTTAAAAGGGGTTGAAGCAGGTCCTGGATTTACACAGGCCGCTATTGACAGTGTCATCCCTGGATTTGGAGCCGGATTTGTTGCCATTGCCTTATTTTTCTTCGCTTTTACAACAATCATGGCCTACTACTATATTGCAGAAACAAATATTGCATACATTGCTCAAGGGAAAAATAGCAAATGGGCAATGTTGATTTTAAAGCTTGTGATTTTGGCATCTACATTCTATGGGACCGTGAAAACCGCAGAATTAGCATGGGCATGGGGAGATGCCGGACTCGGAATTATGGTTTGGCTGAATATTATTGCAATCGTCCTCTTAGCAAAGCCGGCGCTTGCTGCATTAAAAGATTATGAGAAACAGAAAAAACAAGGCATTGACCCAGTATTTGATCCGAAAGCGTTAGGAATTAAAAATGCTGATTACTGGGAGAAAGAATACAAAAAAGATCACTAATGTAGCTTTGAAATAAAGTTTGATTAAAAATATCCCACAAATCCTCATTCTACGGCATATAAAAAGAATCCATTTTGAAAAAGATTGATCAAAATGGATTTTTTTCTTTTTGAAAGAACATTTCGTAAAAAAGTTTAAAAACGATTACACTTTTTTATAAATAATACAACTTTATTTAAAATCATAGCTAACATATAGATTGCTGACCTAAAAATAATTGGGTCAGTTTTTTTATATTTGCCAACCTTCCCATTTTATACTATGATAGTTCCATGAATATAAAACTATCAGAAGATCAAATCAGAGTACAGATATTTAAAGCATTAGCGGATGAATCACGGTTGGCGATTGTTCGAACATTATACAAAAACCAAAGGGAATTAAGCTGTGGAGAGGTTGGTGAACAATGCAATATTGTTAAGACAACAGCATCGTATCATTTTCGTACGCTTCGCGAAGCTGGCTTAACAATCGTAAGAAAGGATTCAAGAACAAGGTACATTCGTTTAAATTTAGAGACATTTCAAAAGTATTTGCCTGATTTTCTAGACACTTTATAAAACGTTCAGGTAGACAGCTGTATTTTGCCGTTTACCTGGAGTATCGTGTTTCTTTTTTTATTCTATAGTTTCATAATTTTAAAACTATTACACCGGAGGTTATCATGAACAAAACGATTGCTTTATTCTTTTTTATTATGTTCGTCATCGGGACGGATACATTTTTAATTTCTCCTTTATTGCCAATACTTAGCAGCCTTTACGATGTAACTACCGATGTGTCTGGATGGATGGTAAGTTCCTATGCGTTAGGCTATGCATTATTTGCTCTTGTTGCAGGCCCAATTTCTGATAATCTCAATCGGAAGACTGTTATGATTTATGGATTGGCAGCTTTTGCTTTATCTACATTTCTCTGCGGGCTGGCGCCTGATTTTTGGAGCATGTGTGCTTTCAGATTTATCGCCGGAGTAAGCGCAGCATTTGTAACGCCTCAGGTTTGGGCTTCTATTCCTTTAATAGTAAAACCGGATCAGATTGTAAAAAGCATGGGGATAGCCACTGCTGGTTTGGCTGTTTCGCAGGCTTTGGGACTTCCGATGGGAAGCTTCTTGGCTTCGCTTTCGTGGAGGGCACCTTTTTTTGTCTTGGCCGCTTTTTCAATCGTGCTGATTTTCTTAACGGTTTTTATGCCGGCAATCAAGTCCTCTCAACAAATAAACCAGCAATCTATTTTTAATAGATATAAACATCTGTTTTCAGAGTCGCACGTTTTCATCGTTTTCTTTGCCTATCTGCTTTTTCAAACCGGAAATTTTGCGGCGTTTACGTTTTTGGGGACATGGTTAAGTGATGATTATCATTTCAATGTGGCACAAATTGGTACAGCTATGCTGGTACTTGGGATGGGGAATTTTATCGGAAGTTTCTTTGGATCCCGCTACATATCTAAAATCGGTCAAACAAAATCTTTACTTGGTGGAATCCTTCTTATGGGGTTATTGTATTTCTGCCTTCCTTTCTTTCCGAGTGTGATTCTCGTTGAGATCTCGTTCTTTTTGCTGTTTTTTTTCGCAGGTATTCTTTTTCCAATTATGATGAGTCTGTTTCAATCGCTTAACCCCTCCGCAAGAGGAACGATCGCTTCACTGTCTAATTCAGTTATGTACTTTGGAACTACACTCGGTGCATTTATCGCCGGCCAATTATATGCTCACTTTGGAAATTTCAATTCAGTTACATCGTTCACGGCAGCCATGTTTCTTTTATCGATCATTACTTATAAAGCAAGCGGAATTTTGGGTGCTGAACAGAAAGTGAACAAACCTGCATCATAAGCTATAAACTGAAAAACACCTCTCGAAGGATGAGCGGTATTTTATCTTACTACTTGATAAGGTACATGGCTCTGTTCAAATAGCATCTAACGCAATTCTCACTTTTCTTGCAAAAATCAATGGTTTTTCAACAGTTTCAATATTGACATAAATTAAATTGGGATTATCGAACAACCATTCATTATGGATAGACGAAACGGTTATTCCCTGATCACGAATTACAGTAATAAACGGTTCGACTTCATCTTGTAAAAGTGCTATTCTTCCTAAACATAATGCTTTCCCACTGAACTTACTTATTGATTCGAATGAGAAAGAAGAAGTCACCTCAAACCTCTTCTCCAAAATTGTAGCTCTTATTTCATTTCGAGATATTGTAGCCACACATTTTCCACCGGCAAATCCAGGCTGCCCACCTATAATGTCCGCAAACTTGTTGCACAGTGTTTCCTCATTGTTCATCATGATTTATCATCTCCTTTTACCTTTGATCTATGACAAATGACATACATTCACTTTCTTTAATACATCCTATTAACACTTACTTAATGATGTACAGGCAGTTGTAGGTGGGGAATCGTGGATTTATTGTGTAGGAAATAAGAAAAGCCGTTTAACATATTAGTCATGTTTAATATGTTAAACGGCTTATTTTTCGATTTTTAATTTTTTTGTTTTGATAAGATCGTGCCATTTTATTAGACAGCTCAAGCAGTCACTTTTTTTGTATCAATCCAAATCCCAGCCCAACAGGGTCTTCCAAGTATGCTAAATAAAACTCGTCAAACTCCATTTTCCCGCGCACAAGCTCTGCACCGCTCTCTAAAGCTTTTTCGATAGCGTCGTCAATGGATTCTACCTCTATTTGTATCCGGGTTCCCTGAGGATATTCGATAGGTCCTAAACTAATGCCTCCATTAATCCCGGTACTGCCATCGTCTCCTGTAGTTACCGGCCAATAGTCGTAGTTCGGAGCAGCGATTTTCCAATTAAATACCTTAGAATAAAACTCGGCGGCTTTTTTTGGATCCTGGCTGCTTAATTCAAATGCTACAACACGTGCCATTTTAGCTCCCCCTTCACTTTTTTTATTCTTTTCCCATTATCTTTCTGTATGAATCTTTTAATTCCTGCATAAAACGAACGCTGGCACTTCTTTATAAAATCGGTTCTTCAATTTCCCTTATCAACATCCATCGGCCACCTTGAATCTCCCAGTTTTCGATGGTAAATAATTTTGCAACGATTTGTTGTTCTTTTTCAATGATTTGTTCATGCCTTCAATTGCTTCTTCCCGTGTGAAAAATACGGGCTTTTCCCGTTCGTTAGAAAAGAAAGTCACATAATAGCCGGAAGACATCGCTTGCAGAGCTGAAGTTTCGCCGGTATCCATGGCAAGCTCCCAAGCTTTTATATATTCGTCATGAAATCTAGTAAAAGTTAGTTCATCTTCTGTTATAGACTGGCTCAAAAACTCCCCCCTTTTTTTAACAATTGTTATGAAAGTATTCTATTGTTATAATCTGAATCCTTGTTTTGCGATGCTTTTATTGATCAAATCATTGATTCTTGGGCTTATATATCCATCTTCCGTTCACGTCCGGGATAAAATTTATTCTCTTTCTCCAGCGGATTTTCTTTGGCGCTGAGATGTTCTACGCTAATACTAATGACCGATGTGGCGCTGCCCTTGCTTGAACGATATTTTTCTATATGTTGTTTGGACAAGGGGGTATCGAAATATCCTGGAACATATTTATTTAACAATTGCTGCATAGATTCAGTCGCTTCTGTCAAATCTGTGACGTGGTGCGCTTTTCCAAAAGCCATGACACTCATGTAGGCGGTGTCTGTCTTGGCTGGGACCGGATTAGCGATTGTTCCGTATTCTTCGCTTACCGTAAAGCAAACCTGAGGATTCTCTTTTATCATGTCAATTTTTCGTCCTGTATCGGCTCCGTGGAAATAAATCTTTCCCTGCCACCACACGTAATTTAATGGGACAACGTACGGCTGTTCTTTCTGGGCTAAACCAAGATAACCTACTCTCGCATGGTTCAAAAAGTGTTGAATCTTTTCCTTATCTGTGCACTCTAAGAAATGAAAACGCATTGGCATCATCGCCATAACCTCCTGTATATGTATCTTTATTTTTACTAGTGTAATGATTATTGTCCCTGATTGTTAGAGCCAATTTTAACGTTTATAATAGGGTCAATTATGGAAGACGGAGGTTCACATGCTGGAGATTACGCTTAATTTGTATGAGGACAAAAAAGATCCATATTACGTGCAGTTATATCGGCATATTCGCCAAGAAATCAAAAGCGGGCGCATCCATGCCGGCACGCGGCTGCCTGCGATCAGGCGGCTGTCAGAACACCTGGATATCAGCCGAAACACTGTAGAAGCTGCCTACCTGCAGCTTGTATCCGAAGGCTATGTAGAGAGCAGGCCCCGAAGCGGATTGTATGTCCTTAAGCTAGAAGAAGATTTTTCATTCCTAGAAAAAGTGACCAATCAAGAACCCGGACGACAGGATGCGGAAGAGATCGTAGAAACGAAGCCAGCTGCCTCCCCCGTGCTTCGATGTGATTTTCGAAATGGCACGATTGATTTGAGCTCTTTTCCTTTTTCAGTTTGGAACAAGATCTCCCATCAAATCATGCAAGAGTATACAAACTCTTTGTCGTTATACGGCGATCCGCAGGGTGAGCCCGGTCTCCGACATCAACTAGCAGGATATCTGCGTCAATCCAGAGGGGTTCGATGCTCACCAGACCAAATTATCGTTGGAGCTGGCACCCAGCAGATGCTGCTATTGCTATGTCAACTGCTCGGAACAGAACGACAGCCTGTCGCTGTGGAGGACCCAGGCTATAACGGGGCAAGATCTGTCTTTTCTGAGCTTAACTTCCCGATGGTGCCAATCCCCTTGGAAGAAGACGGAATTGATATGGAGTATCTGATGAAGTCCGAAGCAAAGCTTGTGTATGTAACCCCCTCACACCAGTTTCCGTTCGGCATGATCTTACCGATACATAAACGTATAAAATTGCTGCAGTGGGCAGCTGAACATGACAGGTACATCATTGAAGACGATTACGACAGCGAATTCCGGTATCAGGGGCGGCCCATTCCCGCACTGCAAGGTTTGGATAAGAGTGGCCGAGTCATCTACATGGGGACCTTTTCCAAGTCTCTATTGTCAGGAATCCGTATCAGCTATATGGTGCTTCCTGAATCACTGATTTCAAAATACAAGGACAAAAAAGCATTCCTTGAACCGACAGCCTCCCTTATCCACATGCAAACACTGGAACGATTTATGGAGGAGGGCTGGTGGGAAAAACATCTGCGCAGAATGAAGAATGTGTATAAGAAAAAGCATGCGTTTCTCTTGTCAGCCATCACCCGCTTTTTTGGAGAAAGGGTGAAGGTTATTGGGCAGCATTCCGGTTTGCATATCGTCATTGAGGTGAACGATGGCCGCTCTGAATCGGAGCTTGTTCGCAAGGCTGAAGAAAAAGGAGTGAAGGTCTATCCTACATCACCGTATTGGATAACCTTCGACACTCAGCTGCCTCCCCGCCTTCTATTAGGTTTTGGAGGGTTGTCAGAGAATGAGCTGGAGGCAGGGATTCGATTGTTAAAAGAAGCCTGGACGTGATAGTCGATGACAAAAAAACCCTCCTTAAGAAATTCCTATCTTAAGGGGGGTTTTTATACGTATCAATAATGCATCTGCTCAATCAGCTGGATCAAGATTCATTCCGCAATTCCTTAACCGTCTGAGGATTCTTTTTTCCGAATGTAAAGTAATAAAGAATCGCACTCGCCAGAACCACAAGACTTAATAACAGGATGAGATTACTGTACAAATATGCCTTGGAGTTTAAAACAAACGGATGCAGCGGAAAATTGAGCACGGCCTGCTCCAATACTCTGGCAACGACAGCTGTTCCTACTGCCCCTGAAATAAACGAAGTCATGTTATAAAAACCCATGCCGACTCCGATACGATCAGGAGGCAATATCTGCGTGACACTTTCCGTTAATGCCGTTTGCAAGAAGGAGAATCCGATGTACATAATGATGAGTGACAACGCAATGTACCAGACCCAATAACCGATGGATGAAGACTGCAGCAATAGACTTAACGCAATCAATATCAACCCCAGGTATACGACAAAATGGCTTCCCCTATTCACCGTCAACTTCCCGGCAACTCTTCCGAATATGACTGCGCTAAAAGCACCCGGAAACATGACGAGCCCAATGTTCTCTGTCGATAAACCGTACATATTACTCAGCATCAACGGGATCACAAACATCATCGACATGACCGTGCTGAAGATAAGAAAACCAATGATGAGTCCGCTGCGGTAAAGCGGATTCGTGAATAGGGCTGGATCGACAAAAGGTTCATCCGCCCGCCGGATGCGTATGATAAATAGGACGAGCGCTATCACACCGATAAGCAAATAAAACCAGCTGGCTTCTACTGTAAATAAAATCAAGCTTGAGACCGCGATTCCCATCAGTACGGCTCCAAGAACATCCAATTTGCCTGCGCTCGGCTTTTCTACCGGAAGGAGCTTTTGGAAGAAAGGAATAGCGATTAGTGCAGGTAGCGGCACAAGAAACAAAAAGGACCAGTGGAACGATCCGGCGATATAGCCTCCAAGTACCGGTCCGATGCCGATCGCGAAGGAAACGGTAGATGTGATGATACCAAACATGTTTCCCCGTTCTGCGGGTGAAAAATATTTGGCGACAATGACCATGATAAGTGCCGGTATAGCGGATGCGCCTGCCCCTTGAATCGCACGGGATATAATGATCCCCGGATACCAGGATTGCAGAGCAAACCCCAAAATGGAGCCCATTCCATAAAGGACAATTCCGATCGTGATCAGTTTTTTGACACTAAACAAATCTGAAAGCTTTCCGAAAATAACGGATCCCATACCGAATATGATAATAAAGACCGTAATTACCCAGCTTACACCAGAAGCGCTCAGATCAAACTGCTCGGCAATATCCGGAGTTGATACATTAAAAACTGATTCGTTCAATACGGCAAAAAACAGAATGTAATAAATCCAAATGACACTTTTTTTCATGTTTGACGAATTCGTTTCGGTATAGGTACTTTCCACGTTTTTTACGCTTCCTTTCTTTCTAGGGGGATTCCCTGATTTAACCGGTCCTGAATTTCTTTCCAGCATGACAACGTTTCAAGTAACTGTTTTTCCTGTCCCTTGAGCACTTCGATTTGCTGTTGTACATCTGTAAGCTTGCTTTCGTAGAGTTTGACCGCTTCATATGCGCATTGAAAGTGATCTGGCGACTCGGATTCTGGTAAATGGATGAGGTTTGCGATATCATTCGTTCCCATACCAAGCCCTAAGTAAAATTTAATCAGCTGAATGCGCTCGATGTCATCTTGACTGTATTGCCTGTATCCATTTTCAGTGCGCTTTGGAATCAACAGCTTCTTTTTCTCATAATATCGAAGGGAACGTGCGCTAACGCCGGTTTGCCGTGCCACTTCATTTATGGTAATTCGGATCTCCTCCTTGTTTTGGAATTATCTTGATTATAAAGATTGACATTGTGTCAATGTCAAGAAATTTATTTTCACCTTAGAAATGGCATTAGCCCTTTATTGAAAAGATCGAATATTATAAAAATGGTACTGAGCCATGTTGGCAGGTAAGTCCTAACAATCTATAATTGAGATAGGAATAAGGATCGACCAGTAATCGATGTGAAAATCAGTCGAATGCAGCCAAAAATGAGATCAACTAATAATGGGATCAGAAAGGATTGTCAGCTTATGAAAAAATCACTTCAAGAGCAGATCGCTGAACGTGAGGGGAAGCGTTTCCCTTCCAAGACATATACATCCATCGTGTTAGAACCTGCCTATAATCATGCAAAACAAAATTTCACCGAAGCGATGATTCAAATTCATTATGCACATCTTATCATGCTAGTAGAACAGGATTTGGTTGAAAAAGAGGAAGCGAAAAAAATTGCAGCTGCTGTACGAAGTATTGATATTGATGAGTTGAAATCGAGCAGCTATGATTCTAGATTTGAAGATTTATTTTTTCAAGTGGAACACGCATTGATCGAAAAAGCTGGTGATATCGCTGGAAATTTACATATTGCCCGGAGCCGGAATGATATGGGGATTGCACTTTATCGAATGACGCTGCGCAAGAAAATTACAGAACTAATGAATTCCGGATTGCAGCTGCGCAAGACATTCATTGAGCTGACAAAAGAGCATTGCGATACGATCATGATTGGGTACACGCATACTCAGCAGGCGCAGCCTACAACCCTCGCTCACTATTTTAATGCAATGACCGATACGTTAACAAGAGATTTGAAACGGTTGGCGGCGGCTTACCAAACGGTTAATCGAAGCAGTATGGGAGCGGCTGCACTTACTACTTCGGGTTTTCGTGTGAATCGGAAGCGAGTTCAAGACCTGCTTGGCTTTGAAGAGATGATTGATAATGCATGGGATGCTGTAGCAGGGGCAGATTATATTGCAGAAACGGCATCCGCTGTGCAGCTGTCCGCCCTAAATTTAGGAAGGTCCATACAGGATTTTCTCTTATGGGGGACACAAGAATTTGGTGTCTTTACCCTCTCTGCTCCGTACGTTCAAATAAGCTCCATTATGCCGCAAAAACGAAATCCGGTATCCATCGAGCATATGCGTGCACTATTATCGAGTGTAGCCGGAGATACACAAACGGTGCTGCTAATGATGCACAATACCCCGTTCGGAGATATTGTGGATACCGAAGATGACATGCAGCCCTACATGTGGAAGGCAATCGAAACGTTAGAAGGGATATACCGTCTTCTTTCAAGCGTGCTAATGACAATGGAAGTTAATAAGGAAGTCCTTCTCAATCGCGCAAAAGAAAGCTTTGCCAATGTCACAGAGCTTGCGGATACAATGGTGAGAGTCGATCGGCTATCGTTCCGTCAAGCACACCATGTAGTCAGTTCAACAGTGAAAGCGTTGATCGAAAAAGGAAGCGGATCCCTCCAAGCACTGACACTTGATGTATTAAACGAACACACAAAAAGAATCGTCGGCCGTGAATCAAGGCTTACAAACGAACAGCTAAATAATTGTTTAAGCCCGAAGTACTTTGTTGATATTCGATCGCTTGAGGGTGGACCTTGTCCTGAGCGGATGCGTGAAACCATTAAGATTCGCAATGAAGAGCAAACCGCTTGGGAAGGTTGGCTGGAAGAAAAGACTAGCATTCTATCAAGGTCGGATGATGAAGTGCAGCGCATTATTAATGAATGGAGAGCCGAAGATGAGTAAGCTGCTGCTTGCGGTTGATGGCGGCGCTACGAAAACGATAGCTGTTATTACAGATGCTAAAGGTGCAATACTCGGGAGAGGAAAAGCAGGTTCATCGAATTACCAAGTCGTTGGTGAGCTTGGAGCGGTACAAGCACTTACAAAATCGATTCAAGAAGCGTTGGACGAATCTGGATTAAATGAAAAAAGCCTTACTCGAATTGACAAAGCAGTTTTTGCACTGGCAGGTATTGATACCTCGATGGACGAAAGAACAGTTAAAGGTTTTGTCCGAAAAGCGGTACAGCAATTATCTTTGACGATTCCAGAACTAATAATCGAAAATGATTGCCAATCCGCACTATTAGGTGTAACGCAAGACAAACCAGGTGTATTACTGATCGCTGGCACGGGTTCCATTGCTTTTGCTCACGATGGAAGAGGGACATTTGTACGAGCAGGAGGCTGGGGACACCGGGTTGGGGATGAGGGCAGCGGCTATTGGATCGGCAAGGAAGCGATTCGATCCGTTTTAAAAATGCTTGACGGACGAGAAAAAAATACGATCCTGGCAAGACTCATTTTAGAGCATTTTCAAATTGCCAGCATAGAGGATTTATACAACTGGGTTTACAGCGTGGAGTATACTGTTGACGACGTAAGCGCGCTAACGCAGTCTGTAGAAAAAGCCCGCGAGCTGGGCGACGAAGTGAGTAAGTCTATTTTAGACAGCGCTGCTGAAGAATTGGGGCAATTATTGCTAACGGTTATCCAAAAAACGGACATCGTAAATGATGAATTTGATCTCATTCTGCAAGGCGGTGTATTGCAGCACAATCAATACATACGGGAAAAAGTTAAGTTGCGCATAAAAGAGCAGGCTGAGCAGGTAAAGGTTGTAACAGCAAAGGAAGAACCGATTTTTTATATCATCAATCGTGGTTTGGCGATAACAGAATGATTCATAAAGGATAGAAAGCTATAAGACGATATAAACTGATTCATAGGGAAGACTCTTTTGTGAATATTGTGTGGTAACTCAATTCTACTAGAAAAGGTCTTCCTTTTTTTGATTATTACACAAGATATTTTACGCTCTCAGGAGGAGTTGAATAATGTTATCTCATGAAGCTTTTAATTATGTCAGGTATGAATTTGTTTTTTTTATAATTATTTTGATTGCGTTGTTTATAAATATTGTTTTTCTTAAAAAAAAGCTCGATTTAATCAATTGGTTTACTGTGATTAGCATTTCGTTTATTTGTATAGTTGTTTCAGTTTTAAATCTTATCATGTTAGGATACGCTTCTGACGAATTGAATCTTAGAATGGCTGAATGTACATATATGTTTATTGCAGTAGTGATTTTGGCTGTCATTAATTCTGCTATTTCTTATAAAAAATAATTAATAATGCTATAAAGCATGAAACAGATGAATTTAAATGTTTTTTTGCACTTGCTGCCATATAAAAATACACCCTCGCATACATAAAGTGCGTGAGTGTATTTTAATGATTTAGCAGATAATTGTTCTATTATTATTCCGTTTATGACTTTACTTATTTAAAATAGGTATCTCTCCAAGCAGATTCTTCAATTTAATAGAATCCCACGGCAAATGCTCTGTTATACCTAACCCAACTACATCTGTTTCTTCAGATAGTTCTTTAATCAGATTAAGTAGTTGAGGCATTTGCATTGTTCCCTCAGGAGAAAAATTGAAGGGTGCTTCAGGGTTGGCGAATAATAAAGAACGAAATGCCTTTGGATCAAGTACGTCTAAATCAAGGTGAATAGCTAGGTGCTTAATGCCACTTTCTTTAATCCACTCTTTTATAGGTTCAGTGCTGTTCGTTAACTCTTTTGTTCCAGCAGTTTTAATACCTAGTCTTTGAATAACTTCTGTTTCTTGTTCTGTAGGAGCTATACCTAGTCTTTGAAACGCCTCTGAAATCACTTCTGTTTCTTGTTCTGTAGGGGCTGCTAATCCCGCGATAAAGACATTTTCAGGTTTTAAAGGGGTTTTCACATGTTTGGCGAACTCCTGATCTCCTTCTCCCAAAAGATTCCCGAGAGGTAATGAATGTCCGTTATCATACCCGACATATCTAACTAAATCAGGGTGAGCATCGATCCAAATTAAACCTAACTCCCCGCCGTATCGTTCGTTTAAATAGGCAAATGGGGCTTGTTCGACTAAGCAGTCACCACCAAACATTACAATACGATCTGGCTTATGAGCATCAATGATTTGATGAGCAGACTTCAATTGTTCAAGTAGCTGTTTTCTCCCATTAATACCGTTCTCGTTTTCAAGCGGAGTTCCATCATAAGCTTGAACTGGTACATTAATAAGGGGTTGATCATTGTCTGGAGCGAGCCAAGCAAGCAGTTCGGCTCCAAAAGAGTAGTTAGGGTTGTTTCCCCCTTGCCATTGCGGCATTAACAGGCGTATTGTTTTTTCAGTCATTTTTTTCTCCCCTTTACTTCAAAGTAAGGTTAGTATAAACTGTGCACAAATAAAAAAGTAGTACGTACTTTATTGATAGGTACTACCCGAAAGGATAGTGTAAATATGAGTATGGCTGAATTTAAAGGTAAAGTTAAAAATATTCAAGATACACCTTTTGGTTATACATTGTCAGTTATTGGTGGTAAATGGAAAATGGTTATTATTTACCTCCTAGCAGAAAACCAACCGGTTCGCTTTAATGAACTGAAAAGACAGATAGGAGCTATTACTTATAAAACATTGAGTTCACAACTTAAAGAATTGGAAACGGATGGTATGGTGAAACGGAAAGAGTATCCTCAAGTTCCACCTAAAGTCGAGTACAGTCTCACAGATAAAGCTGAAACACTTTTACCTGTTTTGGAAGGCTTATGTGAGTGGGGGGTAAAAAACCAAAATAATTAAAAACTGCAGATGGCTGGAGAAACCAATTTTTGTGCATCACAAAAAATGTAGAGATACCAGGGTTTACCTCAGCCACCATTTCAGTATTTTTTCCGGAAAAGTAAGGTACCTTTGAAATGGAGTGATTGGTTTTGCGCCCCTTGATTTCTTCATGCTCTCGTCCGCCTGCACAGTTTCATAATGGGCTATGCCTTCTTACATCTATAACAGACGCCTTTTTATCGGAAATCTAAAAAGAAAAACGCTTGCCAGAAAAATTGGCAAGCGTTTTTAATTATTTAAAATACTTTCTTCCAAAACAGCCTTTTTATCCCCGTAAATTTTTGTAATATGGTTTTCTCCCCAGGAACAAAGAGAATCCAAAATCGATTGCAAACTCCAGCCGTATTCGCTGAGTTCATATTCCACTTTGGGAGGGATTTGTTGATAAACGATTCGATTGATGACCCCGTCTTCTTCCAGCTCACGCAATTGCTGAGTCAGCATTTTTTGTGTAATGTTCGGCATTAGGCGCTTCAGCTCACTCGTCCGTTTTTTGCCGTGAGTCAGATGGCAAAGAATGACGCATTTCCATTTTCCGCCGATTATTTCCAGTGTAGCTTCGACAGCGATGTTGTACTTTTTTTTCTGCATATATATCCTCCTTATAGGAACTAAAAAGTACCTATAGAACTTTTTGGTGCCTATAGAACTTTAAAGTGCGTACTTTCCATTAAAACTTATATCAATCATAATATCACTTGCGAGCTCATAGATGTACCCCCAATATTTTTTATCGTAAAACTAAAAGGAGGAGAAAGTCATATGACGATAGATAAAAAACGAAGCACACTGGCATTATTGGCGCTGGCAATCAGTGCATTTGCCATTGGTACAACAGAGTTCATCAGCGTTGGGCTCCTGCCGCTTATCTCTCAGGATATGCAAATTTCGGTAACGACAGCCGGTCTTACCGTTTCGTTATATGCCTTAGGCGTAACAGTTGGAGCACCTATTCTAACTGCCATGACATCCAATATGTCACGCAAGTCCTTATTATTATGGATAATGGTTGTTTTTATTATCGGAAACGGCATAGCGGCCAGTGCAACGAGCATCGGTGTCCTGCTGGCTGCCCGCGTGATCTCGGCATTATCTCACGGGATCTTTATGTCGATTGCCTCTACGATCGCGGCGAATCTGGTTCCTGAAAATCGCAGGGCGAGTGCGATTTCCATGATGTTTACCGGACTTACGGTTGCAACGGTGACCGGGGTGCCGATCGGAACATTTATCGGGCAGCAATCTGGCTGGAGAATGGCATTTCTGGCGATAGTTATCGTCGGCATCATTGCGTTCTTGGCAAACATCTTTCTTGTTCCGTCTCATTTACAGAAAGCAGCTCGTACAACTTTTGGCGATCAGCTAAAGCTGTTAACAAACGGCCGTCTGCTGCTAGTATTTATCATTACGGCTTTAGGCTATGGGGGAACATTTGTCGTCTTTACGTATTTATCACCATTGCTTCAAGAGATTACAGGATTTCAGGAAGGAACGGTGGCAGCGATCTTGCTTGTATATGGAATTGCGATTGCCATTGGGAACATGGTCGGGGGACGACTTGCGAATCAAAAGCCGATTACAGCTTTATTTTATATGTTTATCATTCAAGCAATCGTCCTATTCATTTTGACGTTCACCGTTCCATTTAAAGCTGCCGGACTGATTACAATCATTTTTATGGGATTATTTGCTTTCATGAATGTGCCCGGGCTGCAGGTGTATGTTGTCATTCTGGCTGAGCGGTTTGTCCCGAGTGCCGTTGATGTGGCATCGGCCATTAATATTGCGGCTTTTAACGCGGGAATTGCTATTGGCTCGTATTTAGGCGGGGCAATTACAGATTCGATCGGACTTATTCATACAGCTTGGATCGGCGGCTTAATGGTATCAGGTGCTGTTATTTTAACAGGAGTCAGCCGTTTTCTCGAAACGAAGGACCAACTTACAGTCGCAGTTAAATCATAATTCATACAAAACATTTTTGGGAGGATCATTTACTAATGAAACATTTACAAGATACAGTAACATTGCATAACGGTGTGAAAATGCCAGGCATCGGACTTGGTGTATTTAAAGTAGAAGAAGGTGATGAGCTAATTTCTGCAGTAAAGACAGCCATCGTCCATGGCTATCGCAGCATAGATACTGCCGCAATTTACGGAAATGAAGAAGGAGTCGGCAAAGGGATCCGTGAAGGGATCAAAGCAGCCGGCCTCTCAAGAGAAGACGTGTTTATCACATCAAAGGTTTGGAACGCTGATTTAGGATACGAAGCTACGCTCAAAGCCTATGAAACAAGTTTAGAAAAGCTTGGCACAGGGTATTTAGATTTGTATCTTATACATTGGCCGGTAGAAGGGAAATATAAAGAGGCGTGGAAGGCGCTCGAGACACTTTATAAAGAAGGTCGTGTCAAAGCGATTGGAGTCAGCAATTTCCAAATTCATCACCTTGAGGAATTGATGAAGGATGCGGAAATCAAGCCGGTGGTGAATCAAGTGGAATATCATCCGCGATTAACGCAAAAAGAAATTCAAGCGTTTTGCAGGGCAAACGATATTCAGCTGGAAGCATGGTCGCCACTAATGCAAGGCGAGTTGCTCGATCAAGAGCTTCTGCAAACAATCGCAGAAAGCCATGGTAAATCTGTCGCGCAAATCATTCTGCGCTGGGATATCCAGAATGGAGTAGTTACAATTCCCAAATCAACAAAAGAGCATCGAATCGTTGAAAATGCATCGGTATTCGATTTTGAATTGACGCCAGAGGAAATGGAACAAATTGATGGATTGAATCAAAATCTTCGAGTAGGCCCAGACCCAGATGATTTTGACTTTTAAAAAATAGATAACTCCTCTTTCAAAGAAGAGGAGTTATCTCCCTATACATAGGATTAGGAGGTTTTTATCATGGATTTAAGCTTAAACGGAAAAAAAGCATTCGTTACAGGTTCTACATCCGGAATTGGAAAGGCAATCGCCGCGTCATTGGCAAAAGAAGGCGCCGAAGTCATTATCAATGGACGCCGGCAGGAAAAAATTAAACAAACGATTGATGAAATCCTGAAAGAGTCTCCTGATGCGGTTCTTCACGAGGCAGAAGCCGATCTCGGAACAGAGGAAGGCTGCCAAAAGGTCATGGAAGAATATCCCGAGGTAGATATCCTAATTAATAATCTGGGAATATTTGAGCCTGCGGAATATTTTGAAATCCCGGATGAAGAATGGTTCAAAATGTTTGAAGTCAACATTATGAGCAGTGTGAGATTGACTCGCCAATACTTAAAAGAGATGATTCGTAAAAAGGAAGGGAGAGTCATCTTTATCGCAAGTGAAGCTGCTATTATGCCATCTCAGGAAATGGCGCATTACAGTGCAACCAAGACGATGCAGCTCTCACTTTCCAGAAGCTTGGCAGAGCTGACGAAAGGAACGAATGCAACGGTCAATACCGTCATGCCAGGCTCCACATTAACAGAAGGGGTAGAGTCGATGTTAAATACCCTTTATGAAAATGAAGACCTGACGATTGAAGAAGCAGAGAAGAAGTTTATGGAAGAGAATCGCCCGACTTCCATTATTCAAAGACTCATTCGTCCGGAAGAGATCGCCCATCTTGTCACCTTTGTCAGCAGTCCGCTTTCGTCAGCCGTCAATGGAGCTGCATTGCGCGTTGACGGAGGATTGGTACCTACCGTCTTTTAAAATAAGCTTGAAGATCAGTGAGGCTGATCTTCAAGTTTTTTTGTCTCAAACAAATAAAACGCAAAATCGGTTGGCACCCCCGGATGTCCCAACTGCCGGAGCATGGCTGTGATATTTCCCCGATGGTAGGTGCCATGATTGACAACATGCTGAACAAGCTCAGAGTGGCTTGCCTTTAAGGTTCCATAGCGAGGGTGGCTGTAAGAAGCGATCGTTTCCATATCTCCTGCCTGATGAAAGAATTCCTGAAAGCGTTCAGTTAAATTTTCATACAGCTTTTCCATTTCTTCAAGACTTACTCCCTTCGTCTCTTCTATCCACAAGTCTCTCATTCGAACCGTTTCGTCAAAGCTGTGACCAGACAGAACGAACAGCCACACATTATCGACGAGATAAATATGAGCTGCAGCGTCAGAAATGGAAGGAAACACACTTTGTATTTCTTGCGTGTAAATATCACGAGGGAGTTCATTTAAGTGTTTGAAAACTTTGCGGTTTGCCCATACATGGTAATCGTAATGCTGTAAGGAGTGGTCGGTTGAAGTTCCTTCAGTCTCTTGAGGGTATAACCCTTTTTTAAATACCGCATACCATTCATCTAACTGCTCGCTCTTCATGACGCCTAATTGATCTAAAATCAGCTTTGAAAATTCCAATGCGGCAGTTTCGTTCGCTGTAATGATGTTGCCGTCGCAAATGGCCTGTGCATCGATATAGTTTTCATCCCCGCGGTAATTCGGCGCATTCTGCTTTAAATAAGATAATGTGTACCCTGTATGCTTATTGTTATCGAGAAAACCGTATTTCGCTAAAAACGTCCCCGCATCACAAATCGCTGCGACCGGAATGTTATGTTTCAGGCATTCTTCTATCAAATCTTTTGCCTTATGATTTCTTTCATTCCTCCAATCGTTTCCGCCAGGGAGAATGAACATGGCTACGTTTGAGACATTAGCAAAATCCTTTAGGGAATAGTCAGGAAGAACACGTAATCCGCCCATCGATTGCTTCGGCTCTGTATCGATTGCAATCGTCTTTATTTGATAATCGGTATGCGGCTGATTCAGTTCTGCCATCACATAAGAAGCTTCCCAATCTGCAAACCCGTCAGTAAGAAAAACCAATACTTCTTTCATTATTATCCCTCCTCAGATTTTGATCCCATTGTAATACAACTTGACTGTCAAAAACGGTCAGTGAAGTTCAAGTGTTTGATAATAAGTTAACAATTCAGACGCCGCTTCTATTAATTTTTCTTTCACCAGCTGCGGCTCAAGCACCTGAATCGATTTCCCGTATGATAGCAGGATGAAAGGGGCGTAGTGAACGGCCATGTCTTTTTCAAGCACAAAGCAAATCATATGCTCTGATCGTTCGATAATCATATGGCCGAACAGCCAGTGACTGGCTAAATCATTGATGGCTGGCTGATTTCCTTGAATTCGGATCGGGATGAGCTGCTCTTTGTTCTCAGGGTCGGGCAGCAGATTTTTAAGAAAGAATGTTCTTGCTGAAAAGTCTTTCGGCCGTTCGAATTCGGCATCTGTCCGTGAAAGCCCCTGAATGCGATCGACTCGAAACGTTCGAATGTCTTCCCGCAGGTGGCAATAGGCAACCGAATACCAGCTGTTTTTCCAATGAACGAGTCCATATGGATCAATATGCCGGATTTTTATAGATTCCTCATTCTTAGTCTGATACTCCATGCGAAGTGTATAGCCATCGGCTGCCGACAGCTCAAGCTCTTGAAGGACGGCTTCCAATGATGGATCAACAGGAGCCGTTATAACCTCAAATCCTTCCTCGTGGCGGTGGATTTTGTTTAATTGTTCAGGATTGGTATACTTTTTTAATTTTGAAATGGCTTGCTGCAGGGATTCGCCAAACGGATATCCGGCTTCTTTCGCAAAGGCGGCTGCATGAATGAGAGCCTTCTGTTCATTTGTATCAAAAAACAACGGAATGTCAGTAAAGTCATGAAGCAGACTATAGCCCCCGTTATGGCCGGAGTCTGCTATAATTGGCACGCCGCTTGCGCATAAGGCATCGATATAACGGTACACCGTACGAATATTAATTTCTAAGGCATTTGCGATCTGCTTTGCCGTCACTCGTTTCCGCTCTTTTAGCATCCACAAAATTGAAAGCATATTGTCTGCTTTGGACATCCGTCAATTTCCTTTCCTATCAGAATACTTTTTCTCTATTTTCTATTCCGCATCTTGATAGTAAATTCCTTTTTTCTCTGGTTTGCAAAATGAAAGACGCTGGGATGTTCCAGCGTCAGCGTTTATCCATGTTTCAGTAATAAATTTTTACAAAGGGATGAAGACATATAAGCTTTATTATCCGTAACTAATTTGCTATAATATGGTAATAAAATAGAGGAAACAAGACTATAAAGGTTGGGGAAAGCTTGCAGGGTATATGGGTCTCAAATGCATCATTTTTATCGTAAAACATTCCTTTGTCTAATGGATTAGAAGAATGATTTACTTTTGAAAAATTACAATGAATATTTTGATGAAGAGAAGTGAGGTCGCAGATGAAAAAATGGATTTTTCTAAGCGCTTTAATTGTCACGGGACTTTTTTTGCAACAGGGGTTAGTGGTGAATTTGTTAGAGCTGAAGACCACAATCTTGACCCAATAGGGGATAAAATGGGTTGGCAAGAGGGCAATCCAAATGAAGACCCGGTTGTTGCAAATGATGGTTTAGAAGACGGAGTTAATGATCAGTCTTCTGTGAATATGAAGATAACTAAAGTATCGGATGATATACTTTCCCCCCAAGGATTTGGAAAGTTCGGTGAATGAGTGAACGAACGGCCGAATACCTTAATATATAAATGATCAGTCGAATTTCTTTTGTAGATAATATAAGAAAGTCCTTTTCTAAGCTTATTAAAACAATTGAATCCTCAACTTCTTGACCTGAAGTTGGGGATTATTTCTTTGGGTAACAGATCTTTGTTTCGTTTAAGCACTAATTATTTTTGAGTTTGTTTTTGGATATAGGGATCACCAAATTGGAAGTGTTTTATAAGAGATAGAATGGGTATTAAATAAAATAAGAAACTAAAAAATAATGAGGGAGGAATTATCATGAAAGTTGCTGAAGTCATGACAGCCGATGTTGATTGTTGTACTCCTGAAAATTCTTGTACCGAAGCAGCGGTGAAAATGAAAGACCTTGATGTAGGAGTAATTCCAATATGTGAAAACGAAAAATTATTGGGGATCATAACGGATCGCGATATAGTCGTAAAAGGATTAGCAAACAACCTTTCTGGTGAATCTAGTATTTCTAAATTAATGACAAATGATGTTGTGAGTGGAACCAAAGAAATGTCAGTTGAAGAAGCTGCCAATATAATGTCCCAGCATCAAATTCGTCGACTTCCTATTGTGGAAAATGACAAATTAGTCGGTATCGTTTCTCTTGGTGATTTAGCTGTAAGTCATCAGTCGGATGAAAAATCCGGAAAAACCCTTGAAAATATTTCAGTACCAGCTGAACCCAACAAATAAAACACTTCTCCAAAAGCGCAGTGGACCAGACCGATTTATTTTGACATTAGATCATTTTCATTTTTTGGGAATGTGTGTAGTTGTAGTTCTACCCCTAACTAATTTTACTTTCCAAACAATTTCGTAATACATCCACGTTTAATTGATTGTTGTGAACCTCTCTAACTAAATCATAGATTTTAATGAAGCATCCCTTATCTTTGATACAACTCCAAAATTAAAACAGCTTCTGAGTCTGGAAGCTGTTTTGTTATTGCCAACAACTCACAGTACGATAATGAGTCGATTGATTATACGTGTGATTTTATTTCATCCTTGCTAAGGACCACATCAATGTTTCACCGATGATTCCTCATCATACGGATTGTCCTTTTAATATGGAAAGCTTCTCTGATCATAATTCACTGAAATCCATTTTAACGTCGTAAATTCCTCTAAACTCCATTCACCGTTCAAACGGCCAAGTCCTGATTGTTTTACACCGCCGAATGCCACGATCGGTTCATCGTTTATCGTGATATCATTTACATGAATCATCCCTGTATGTATCTTCTTAGCCATTTCTACTCCGCGGTTGAGATCACCTGTATGAATGGCTCCACTCAATCCATATTCTGTATCATTAGCCAACAAAATAGCTTCTTCCTCTGATTCGAATGGTACAACATACACAACAGGCCCAAATAATTCTTCCTGAGCTATCTGCATATCTGGTGTAACATCGGTTAAAATCGTGGGTTCAACGATAGTTCCGGAAATATTTCCTTTAAGTACAGCTTTTGCTCCTTGCTCCAGCCCTCGATTAATTTGCAATTGAAGATTTACTGCCTGTCTTTCATTCATCACCGGACCGATAACCGTCTCAGGATCTCTAGGATCTCCAACCTTAAGCGAAGCTACCTTAGCTTTGTACTTCTCGATAAATTCCTCATAAATTCTTTTATGAACAAAAATACGGTTTGCAGACATACAAATTTGTCCCTGGTGGGTAAAGCGGCTGAATGTTGCTGCATTTACCGCGTAATCAATATCTGCATCATCCAAAATGATAAATGCGCTGTTTCCGCCTAACTCTAATAGCGGCTTTTTAAAGTTCTTAACTGCCAGCTGACCAATATGACTTCCGACCTTCGTGGAACCAGTAAAGGATATAACTCTTGGAATCGGATGCTCAACAAATGCATCCCCAATCTCATCGATATCTGTTACCACAACATTTAATAACCCCTTTGGAATGCCAGCCTCTTCAAAAATTTTCGCAATCAGGGTTCCTCCAGTAATCGGTGTTTCTTCATGCGGCTTTAACACAACGCCATTTCCCGCACCTAATGCAGGCGCAACCGATTTAACCGATAGGAAAAACGGGAAATTAAACGGGCTGATTACGCCTACCACACCAACCGGAGTACGATATAATCGATTCTCTTTCCCATCCTCAATTGAAGGTAATATTTTTCCTTCTATCCGTAAAGGAAAGGTAGCCGCTTCCTTAATCATATTTTTAACCAAACCGATTTCAAAGGCAGCCTTTAACCTAGTTCCACCTAACTCATCCATAATAATGTTGGCAATATCCTCTTCGTTATCATCGATGTAGCTAACAGCCTTCTCGAGAATATCACGCTTTTGATAAGGATTAACTTTATCCCAATCTTCCTTCGCTTTTAAAGCCGCTTTATAAGATAAATCAACGTCATCTACATTCGCCATTGTAAATGCTGCTAAAACCTCTCCATTATAAGGATTGATGTCGGAAAGCCTGCTCTCGCTCTGACCATCCCTCCAGATTCCGTCTATGTATTGCTTGGAAAGTGATTGAATATTCATTTTTAAATCCTCCTGTAAATTTGGATTTATTATTGATAGTAATAGTAATGTGTCAGCCTCCAATATTACATTTTCGACATTGTACAATAAACTCCTTGCGATGTCGTTAAAACAATGAGAAAATTATGTAAATTTTTTCTAATTTTAGTGGTGATAATTTAATTATGATTATCAAGGGAGGAATTAAGATTGATACTGCATATTGTTGATAATGAAGAATGGTTAAAAGCGAAAGATAAGGGTATTTATGCTCCCTCAAGTTTAGAAAGTGATGGTTTTATACATTGTTCTACAAAAGAGCAAGTAATTGAAGTAGCTAATTTTTTATTTAAGGGACATACTGGTCTGGTACTTTTGTGTATAGACTCAAATAAAGTCAAAGCTAAGATTATTTACGAAGATTTATATGAGACAGGAAAATTATATCCACATATTTATGGTTCATTACATGCGGATGCCGTATTTAAAGTAATTAATTTTGAGCTTAAAAAAGATGGGACTTTTAATTTTCCTAAAGAAATAGATGATATTGCTCTTTAGCTGTGTTGTATTTGAATGAATAAGCTTTAGTAATACCATGAATTTTTGTTTTCCAGCTGCATATCAATTCACCACATTACAAGCAGTAAGCCCCCCACCTCGAAAGACTTTAGGTTATCCTAAAGATGTCTAGGTGGGGGGCGGGCTGCCCGTAAAAGTTAGGATTGGCTTAACCAAACTTGTCAGTGGGGGACGAATGTACGAAGGCTAGTTACTCAGGCATCCTGTGCGGGGGCCTGCACTAGCACATCCTATTTCGTCGAAGCCCCCACTGAAGGTTCACTTTATTTCTTCGGATAGGTATTCACGTTTTGAAAGGTACTCGTTCCGTTCCAGACATTTAAGCCGAAATAACCGGAAGAGAGCGAATTATCTTTGGTTCGGATCGCTAATTGATCATTAAAATGCACCTTTATTTCTTTACCCTCTGTAGTGACTTTTAAGTGATTTGTCGTTTCAGGATCAATTTTAGCGGGATACGTAGCTAAAATTGATGCTTCACCGTCCACTTTTTTCCAAAGTTTCACCATCTGTCCGGGTTGATCAATTGTTGCGACATACGCATTTTTGGCTGTTTTGTCAGAGCGGAACACGAGGCCTCCAGCACCTTGATTTCCTATCTTTACATCTGTTTCGTACGTGAAATCTTTTCCTCTTGAATCTGCTAGTTTAAAAGAGTCGACTGTATCGCTGCCTTGTGTCCCCGAAATGGTATCTGCCCATCGGCCATTTAACGCTTCCCATCCGCTCAGATTTGAATGAAACAAACTGTTACCCCATATGCGGTTAAGCGGATAGACATGAAGGGACTCAAGGGTTACGTCCCCGTCGCTTGAGAAGAGCTCTATCCCGTCACTTGACCCCTTAGGAAAAATTTGATCCGTAATGGATACTTGACCGTCATTGCCGAAGAGTTCAACGGATGAACGATCGACGAGAATACGCATTTTCACATGTCCATCAACGGGTTCTAACGGCGCTTCATGAACTTTGGCAAATTGATCATTAAAATAACTTTCTCCTGAGAAAGAACGGTCGAGATAAATTGTCTTCTTCTCATTGTTATATCCAATCGAAGTTGCTTGATCATCGCCTTTTCGTACCCTGAAACCGAATGCCTTTGAAGTTGTCATTTCGTCTACCTTAAAGTCGGCAACGAGCTCAACTGTATCACCTTTTGCATTCGCCAAAAAATTGGTGTTCGGCTTGATCACTTGAGATGGATATGATTTTTCTTTGCCGCGAAGCGTCTCCAATTCTTGAATCGGTGATTGAACCAGCTTAACCTCGCCATTTTGGGACGTTTTTAATTCAAGCTTTCTCGGAACGGTCATTGCACTTCTCCAAGCAGATGTCGGAGTATCATTTGCATACTTCCAGTTGCTCATCCAGGCAATCATGGTACGGTATTGATCGTTGTTCGGCGCGTTTTCCCATGTGACGCCAGCGTAAAAGTCAGCACCGTAATCGATCCACTCGGCTTCCGGTTTATCAGGTGTGAATGTCTTGCCGTCAAAAGTTCCGACGTAATACTCCATCCCTGAGCCGCCGGCAATCGCTCCATCTCCCAAGCTGGTTGTCAAAACCCACTTCTGCTTATCTTTTTCTCCGTCAACCGGGAGAGGGAAAAGTTCAGGACATTCCAATAGTGTTGCTCCGCTCGCGTTTTGCGGCTTATATTCACTCGCGAATGACCAATCCTTTAAGTTTGGTGACGTATACAGCATCACTTTATCTTTAGCCGCTAAAGGCATAATCCATGATTTTGTTTCTTCGTGCCAAAAGACTTTCGGATCACGCCAATCCGGATCAGGAAAGTCTTTCATAATCGGATTGCCTTCATATTTTGTCCATGTGTTTCCGTCATCCGTGCTGTAGGCCAAGCTCTGGACTTGATGGCCATCTTTGTTTTGCGTGTATAAGGCAACGAGTGCATCCTTGCCAAATCCGCTTGTATTGTTGTGATCAACAACAATACTGCCAGAGAAGATGTCTCCATTATGATCCGGAGTAAATGCAACGGGACGATGCTCCCAATGGACAAGGTCTTTACTTACTGCATGTCCCCAATGCATTGGTCCCCATTTCGCATCGTAAGGATGGTACTGATAAAACAAATGGTATTCACCCTTATGGAAAACCATTCCATTCGGATCGTTCATCCAGTTTGCCTCTGGTGAATAATGGAATTGAGGCCGGTACAGCTCGTTATAATAACTGTTAGCTTGAACTGGTGGTTTAGTTACATTATCATTTTGCTGTGCTTCTTGCTTGGGTTTTACTATATAATAAGTGGTTATGCCAGAAGCGATACACAGCACAAAGACGAGTGAAAAGATGAATATCTTTTTCTTATTCATGCAGTCTCCTGTCTCCTTTAATCATTTTTATTTAATAAATTAGAATTCTAGCATCCTTCTCTATTATTACGCAAGAATCGAAATTTTTTACACCTAAAATTCTGAAAAATTTAAGTATACTAAAATATTACTCCTACTAAAAGGCTAAACCATAAAAACCTTGATAAAAAGAAGTATTATTTCCCAATCAGCCATTGTACTTATTGTATCAACGCCTTTACCGATTCATATAATAACTCAAATTTTATTTTATTGAAATTGACAGAGGTATTTAGTCCCGTTTTTTATGAAAAAGAATTGTTAAAATATATTGACAATTATTGAAAACGCTTTATAATCAAAATCAATCAATACCATTCACTCAAATAATCATTAACGGTCATTTTCGTTCAAAGTGAGTGGTGGAGAAACAATCAGTGGAGGTGAGGGGGGCCAGCTGCACATTGGGCTTTTCTTTATAATATTAATGAAAGCGCTAACAAAGGGGATCAAATTTTATTAACGATGGGGGATAAACAACAATGAAAAAGACTTTAAGATTTGCTTTGGCTGTAATGATGACTTTCATATTACTTTTATTAGGTGCATGCAGTATGGAGGAGCCTACGTCTGGAGGCAGTGAAAACAAAGAAGGCGGAGAAGGAGATCAAATGGTTATCGGCTTGACGGTCGGAACACTTGCAAACCCTTTTTTCGTATCGATGGCTGACGGTGCGAAAAAAGCAGGTGAAGAAATGGGTGCCAAGGTCATCGCTGAAAGCGCCGATTATGATTTGGCAAAGCAAACGACACAAATCGAAAACTTCATTACTAAGAAAGTGGACTTAATTCTATTAAATGCAGTTGATTCAAAAGGAATCGCGGGCGCTGTGGCTCAAGCTAAATCTGCAGGAATTCCGGTGATTGCCGTGGATGTTGATGCAGAAGGCGGAGTAGATGCAACAATTACGTCTGATAACTATCAAGCTGGTAAACTCGCAGGGGAATATGTCGTGAAGGAGCTTGGCGGCAAAGGCAAGATTGCAATCATCGATGGACCGCCCGTTTCAGCCGTAACGGACAGGATTAAAGGGTTTGAAGAAGCCATCAAGGATTCTGGTATCGAAGTTGTAGCGAAACAAAATGGTGAAGGCAGCAGAGAAAAAGCGCTTACAGTAACAGAAAATATTCTTGAAGCGAATCCAAAAGGGTCATTGGATGCCATCTTTGCTATCAACGACCCTGAAGCGCTGGGCGTCCAAATTGCTCAAGAACAAGCGGGACGGCAGGATGAATTCTTTATTGTCGGAGTAGACGGAGCTCCGGAAGCAATAGATGCAATGAAAAAAGAAGGCAGTACGATTGCCGCAACATCCGCACAGCATCCAGATGAAATTGTGAAAGAAGCAATCGAAATCGGTCAAAAGATCAAAGACGGAGAGAAAGTCGAAGGTTTGATCAAGGTTCCGGTTGACCTTGTCACCCAGGATAATTTGGATTCTTATAAAGGCTGGTAAGAGAAATAAGGAACATACAGTCCGCTTATCGGACTGTATGTTCTAACAAAAGGAGGAAGATCTGGTGGGAAGCGAGCAGGTATTCATTGATGCAGGAGAAATGCCGCGGCCTGTACTTGAAATGAAGAACATCAGCAAAACTTTTTCAAGTGTCAAGGTGCTAAAAGACGTAAAAATATCCCTATATCCCGGTGAAGTCCATGCGCTGATGGGGGAAAACGGAGCCGGAAAGTCGACTTTGATGAAGATTTTAGGCGGGATATACACTCCGGATGCAAATGGAGAAATTGTATATAAGGACTCACCCATTGAGTGGAAATCGCCGCTAGAAGCAAGAAACAAAGGGATCAGTGTCATCCATCAGGAGCTGAATCTTTCACCCAACCTAACCATTAGTGAAAATATATTAATGGGTACCAAATTTCCGAAAAAAACCTTTGGGATAGTCGATTGGGAAAAGGTTCATGAGAAAGCGGGAAGCATTCTGCGCTCCATGGGCTCAAGCTTAAACCCCAAGACGCTTGTTTCCAAGCTGAGTGTCGCGGAGCAGCAGGTGGTGGAAATTGCGAGAGCTTTGTCCTTCAAGGCAGAGGTGCTGATAATGGATGAACCGACGGCATCTTTATCTGATAAAGAAATAAATAAATTATTTACGATCATCGAAGATTTGAAGAAGCAAGGGGTAGCTATTATTTATATTTCGCATCGGATGGATGAAATCTTCAAAATATCCGATCGTTTTACTGTTTTACGTGACGGGGATTGGATCGCAAGCGGACCAATCGAAGAAACCAACCCGGAGCATCTGGTCAAATTAATGGTCGGAAGGGACCTGAAGGATCTATTCAAGCGCCAAACGCGCAAGCAGGCCACCGGTAAAAGGGTAACAAACAAACCTGTACTTGAACTTCGGAATGTAACCGATCAAACATTTGTACAGGATGTTTCTTTTCAAGTATATCCCGGGGAAATCGTCGGGATCGCGGGATTGGTGGGTGCGGGAAGAACAGAGCTTGTCCGCGCGATTTTTGGCGCTGCTTCCCTTAAGAGCGGAGAAATCCTCGTTGATGGGCAGCCGGTTCATATCCGAAACCCAATCGATGCGATCAAAAATGGAATTGCCCACGTGCCGGAAAGCCGGAAGGAGCAGGGGCTATTTCTGGATATGTCAGTGAAAGAAAACCTCATCATGACAGAAATGAGCAGCTTTTCTAAATTTGGAATGCTGAGCTGGAGGCAAGCAGGAAGCGCAGCAGGAAAGCACATTCAAAATCTAGGGGTAAAAGTAGCTAATCCTGAATTGCCGGTATCTTCATTAAGCGGTGGAAACCAGCAAAAAGTCGTCATTGCCAAATGGCTTTCGATTCATCCAAAGGTCCTCCTTCTTGATGAGCCAACCCGCGGTGTCGATATCGGGGCGAAAACCGAAATCCACAAAATCATCAGCGGTTTGGCCGAGCAGGGATTGGCTGTCTTGATGATATCGTCTGAACTGCCGGAGGTACTTGGAGTCAGTGACCGGATTCTCGTTATGAGTGAAGGACGTTTAACCGGTGAGCTCCAGCGAGAAGAGGCAACACAAGAGAAGATCATGCACTATGCGACAGGAGGCAAATAACAAATGAAACTAGGATCGGAAGCATCATTACAAAAATCACAGGCAGGATGGAGAGTCGTTGAATTACAAAACCGTCTTGGCATGATCATTATTTTAGCCCTATTGTGTCTTATTCTTTCTTTTACCGCACCTAACTTTTTGGAAGTCTCAAATTTACTCAACGTATTAAAACAAGTATCCATCATTGCGATATTGGCAGCGGGGATGACGATCGTCATTTTGACAGGCGGGATTGATCTCTCTGTCGGCTCGACAGTCGCTCTAACCGGAGTCGTCTCTGTTATGGCTTCTGCAGCGGGAGTAAATACCTTTCTCGCGATGCTTATTGGTATTGGAACAGGCTATATTGTCGGCCTGATCAATGGGTTTCTTACCGCCAAAGCTAAGCTGCCCGCTTTTATCGTGACCTTGGGAAGCTTCACATACGTAAGGGGACTTGCTTATGTCATCAGCGGAGGGTATCCGATCGCGCTTCAGGCTGCCGGCTTTAAATTTGTAGGTGCCGGCTATATTTTCGGCATCCCGGTGCCAATATATATCATGCTGATCGTGTACGTGATTATGTTTCTCGTTTTGAAATACACCATGTTCGGCCGTCATATATATGCCATCGGAGGAAACCAGGAAGCAGCAAGGCTGACAGGAATTAAAGTAGAAAGATCGTTGATCAACGTGTACTCCATTAGCGGGCTTCTTGCCGGACTCGGTGGGGTTGTGCTCGCGGGCCGACTGTATTCCGGCCAGCCGACAGCAGGTCAAATGTATGAACTTGATGCGATTGCCGCCGTCATTTTGGGAGGCACAAGTCTTACAGGCGGAGTAGGGAAAATTCAAGGAACGATTATCGGGGTTCTGATCATGGGTGTCATCAGCAACGGACTGACATTAATGGATGTCAACTACTACTGGCAGCTTGTTGTCAAAGGCGGTGTAATCATCACTGCGGTTCTGATTGACCGTCTGCGTGCCCGAAACTCGTAAGCGAGGGGTGGCTTGTCCGCCCCTTAAAGTCTCTATACTTTAAAAAATTAACAACATATTTGGAGGAAGAGAATGAGACTGATAAGCAGGCTGTTAATTGTTGCTTTGTTATGTTCGGTCGTTTTTCAGTTTAATATAGGAACAGCGGCCGGTGCTGATTATTACAAAGAGCCGTTTCGGAACCAATTTCATTTTTCTCCGGAAGCCAATTGGATGAATGACCCAAATGGAATGGTTTTTTTCGAAGGCGAATATCATCTTTTTTATCAATACTATCCATATGGCACCACCTGGGGACCGATGCATTGGGGGCATGCGGTCAGCAAGGATCTTGTAAACTGGGAGCACCTCCCTATGGCCTTGCTGCCGGATGAAAATGGCTGGATCTTCTCTGGAAGCGCTGTCATTGACAAAAATAATACTGCCGGTTTCGGTCAAAATGCCATGGTGGCTATTTTTACTCATGCAGATGGACCGAAGCAGGTACAGAGTATTGCGTACAGTCTTGACAAAGGGAGAACCTGGACGAAATACAATGGGAATCCAGTTATGCCAAATCCGCCAATTCCAGATTGGCGAGATCCTAAAGTTTTTTGGCATGACGGAACACAAAAATGGGTGATGACCCTGGCAGCGAAAGACAAAATTATGTTTTACACCTCACCTGATTTAAAGAATTGGTCTTACGCAAGCGAATTTGGCCCGGATGGGGGCATTCAGGCAAATACTGCTAAAGGGAAATATGCATACAGCCTTTCAAATGATAGAGGCACCTCTTTCACGTACGAAGGGGACGTTATGAATGTTGAAAAGAATGGAAGGATTGGTGCAGGAGGACTTCTCTTCCGTTCGGATGATCCGGCTAAAAACGGATATGCGGCATTGCTTGACGCCGAAGAAAACAAAGTGAAGCTCGTAAAAATCGAAAACGGAATTCCAACAGAAATTCGCTCCAAAGATATGTCAATTCAACCATCAAAAAGTTACCATTTAAAGGTCGTTACAGATGGACCGAACATTTCCGTTTTTGTGAATGGCACTTCAGAGCTCACAGCTTCAGATACAAGTTTTGAAAACGGTAAATTCGGACTTATCGGGCGCAATTCCACCGCTGTGATTCGGAATGTCACATTTACGAACACGACGAACGTAATCACAAACCTATCCGGTTTTCAACCTGCCGGCGGTGAATGGACAAAAACATTAGAAGGACTGACGGGTTCTTCTCCATCGGACGCATTTACCGTTGCAAACGAGACTGGGACCGACTTAATTTACAAAGCAGACATTAAGGTATCAGGTTCGTCTGGAGGAAAAGGTGCAGGTGCCCTTCTCTTTAAAGCAGACAGAGCCGCCCAGAACGGATACGTTGCCAATGTGGACGCGTTAAATGACAAAGTGAAGCTGATGAAAATCGTTGGCGGGCAGATTTCCGTTCTCGCTGAAAAAACGATTGCTCTGGAAACAGATAGACAATACGAATTAAAAGTTGCCACGTTAGGTGACAACATCAAGGTCTACCTTGATGAAACACTTATTCATGATATACATGATGGCGCCTTTTCAAGCGGACATTTTGGTTTAAATGTTTGGAACGCAAAAGCCGTTTTCCAGAACATTAAGGCAGAAAAAAATATTGTTACCAATGAAACGAACATTAAAAATGGAGATTTTGAAACAGGCAATTTCTCCGGGTGGGAAGTATTATCAGGAAATGCCTTCAGCAATGCTCATGTTACAAATGCTACCTCTTATTGGGGAGGATCGTTTGGACAACAAGGGAATTATCATTTGTGGGGAGCGGCACAGATTCCTTTTGATGAACCAACAGGTGAAGCGAGGTCATCTTATTTCAAATTAGCAGGCTCAGGAGAAATCAATTTCATGCTTGGGGGAGGAAACAACGAATCCACCTATCTGGCTTTGATGAGAGCTTCGGATGATAAGGAAATTTTACGGCAGACCAATACAAAGTGGAAAGAAGATGAAACGTACCGTCGTTATATTTGGGATGCTTCTGCTTTTCGAGACGAGGTCCTCTATCTTAAACTCGTAGATTATGAAAAAAATGGATGGGGACATATCAATGTTGACGACATTAAAGTTAATAATACCGGTAGCATGCCTGAAAACATAGACAAAAAAGCACAACCGGTTGAGGAGAACGGGGAAGCAAGGAATAACGGAACGATCGACAACTGGACCGCCGTATCAGGAGAATGGGTGAACTCCACATATGGAAATAACGGAGGCGTGTGGGAATGCCCGGCTCTATTCCAGCTTCCGGTGGCAGGCGATCCGTCGAAGAAAAAATGGGTCTTACAAGTCAGCGTTGGAGATGGTGCGGCTGCGGGAGGCAGCGGCGGCCAATATTTTATCGGCGAGTTTGACGGCAAAACCTTTAAAAGTGACAATCCTCCGCAAGAAACATTATGGACGGATTACGGAGCTGATTTTTATGCCGCTGTTGAATGGAACAATACCGAAGGACCGAACGGAGAAAAATACTGGCTCGGCTGGATGAGTAACTGGAAATACGCAAACCACACGCCGACGACCACTTGGAGAAGCTCAATGACACTGCCGAGAAAAATGGAATTGGCGCAGACTCCGGAAGGTTTACGATTACAGCAGACTCCTGTTTCGCTTCAATCGCTAAGACTAAGCGGGCAAGGTGTTCAATTCCACAATAAGCTGATTCAGTCCGGTCAATCGCTTTCTGCTGGGAAAGAAGCAGAATCGGCTGAATTCATCGTCGAATTTGATGTGGCAGGTTCAGGAGCGAGTGAGGTTGGCTTGAAAGTGCGAAAAGGTATAAATGAAGAAACGGTGATCGGCTATGATCTTCAGGCAAAAAAGCTGTTTGTGGACCGCAGCAAATCCGGTTCATTTGACTTCGGTCCGGATGTAAAGGGTATCCATGCTGCTCCAATGCCTTCAGAACAAGGGAAAATCAGGCTTCATGTGTTCCTTGATCATTCGTCCGTTGAAGTATTCGGCAATCAAGGAAAAAAAGTCATTACCGATCAGATTTTCCCTGGTGCGGCAAGCAAAGGCGTTGAATTGTACAGCAAGGGCGGTACAGTGAATGTTGCCAAATTTGAGATGTATCCTTTGTCGTCTATATGGAAAGAAAGCCCGTTTTCATCCAATCTCACCGGATGGCAAACAAAAAGCGGATTATGGGCCGACACGATAAAAGGCAAGCAAGGGCAAAGTGAAGGAGATTCCTTTATCCTTTCCAGCCAGACTGGCACAAACTTCACCTATGAAGCGGATATTGAGGTGTTGGACACGGATTCCCACCCAAATGATCCGAATAAAGATACCGTTGACAATCGTGTGGGTGCAGGCGGACTGGTATTCCGCTCGGATAATACAGCCAAAAACGCCTATGTTGCCAATGTCGATATTCACCACGACGCCATGAAGCTGATCCGATTTAATAACGGAGTACCGGAAGAGCTTCAAGTCGTGCCGAAGGATCTGGACCCGAACAAGAAATATCATCTCAAGGCAGTCACGAATCAGAATACGATCAAAATCTACTTGAACGGCGAGCTAGTGATTGAAAAAAATGACGATGTCCTTACTAATGGATATTACGGGTTGAATGTGTGGCATTCGACAACAGCCTTCCAAAATGTCCGGGCAACTCAATAACGAGAAAAAACCATGTTCGGAGCTGATCCGGACATGGTTTTCTAGTTATAAATTTACACTTTTCATCCCGGCTTCATGATAACGATCACCGACAGCAGCTCCAAGCGGCGCTGCTTCGTTGATTCGCGCCACGTCACTTTCTGATAAGTGGATATGAAGGGCGCCGATATTTTCTTCTACATATTTTATTCTCTTCGTACCCGGGATCGGTACGATGTCATTCCCTTGAGCCAGCAGCCAGGCAAGAGCGAGCTGTGAAGGCTGACAGCTTTTTTCCTCAGCTATTTCTTTTATCCTGTCTACCAAATCGAGATTCTTCTGGAAGTTCTCGCCTTGGAAGCGTGGAGAAAAACGACGATAGTCGTCCTCGTCTAAGTCGTCAAACGTTTGAATTTGTCCGGTCAAAAATCCCCGGCCTAACGGGCTGTAAGGTACAAACCCAATTCCCAACTCTCTAATCGTCGGCAGGATTTGTTCCTCCGGTTCCCTGCTCCAAAGCGAATACTCTGTTTGCAGCGCAGAAATTGGATGTACGGCATGGGCCCGCTTAATCGTTTCCGGTGCAGCTTCAGATAATCCAATGTATCGCACCTTTCCTAGCTGAACCAAATCTGCCATGGCTCCAATCGTTTCTTCAATGGGAACCGTAGGATCGACCCGGTGCTGATAATACAGGTCAATATAATCAACACCAAGACGGCGAAGGCTTTTATCACAAGCCTCTCTCACGTAATCCGGATGGCCGTTTACCCCTAAAAAGGTGCCGTCTTCTGCTCTGACGTTGCCAAATTTGGTTGCCACAATCACTTGATTTCGAATGCCTTTGATTGCCCGGCCGACTAATTCTTCGTTTTTTCCGACACCGTACATATCGGCGGTATCTAAGAAATTGATCCCTGCATCAATGGCATAATGAAGTGTTTTGATCGATTCCTCATCATCCCGTGCACCATAAAAATCCGACATGCCCATACATCCCAATCCAAGAGCGGATACTTCCAAGCCTGTGCTGCCAAGCTTTCTTATTTCCACGGTTACCCATCCTTCCATTTTAAATTATATATAAATTTCGATAGGAAACGGGAGAATCCTTTCTGGGAATTGTTAAAGTTTCATGTTTCAGCTATTGTCTGTTGGAATTTATAGTGCCGGAGCTTGGAATGATGCCGGAATTCTGTCCACCTTTAAATACAACCGTAATTTTCCAAGGTAAATTTTTACGGAATATTTATCTTAAATTTACAATTAATTTTTATTCGTTCTGTAGAATCGGCACTAGGTCAAATTTTATCTAAAAAAGGAGAAGGATATTTTGAAGTTGAACCAATTCAAAAAAGCAGCAGCAATCGCAGCCGTATTCTTGCTAACCTTAGGTATGTTTTTTGCAGCTCCCGGTATTTCGGCAAAAGCAGCGGAAAACCCTATGAATGTTACTCCAGATCCAAATGCGCCAAAAGGAAACGTAAAAAAAGTCATTCCTACATTCACTGGGGATGCCAAGACGACAAAAGGATTTACTTGGTATACAACACATGCATCCGGGGCAAGTGATTTGCAAATTGTAGAAAAAACAAATGAAACTCCCGATTTTAGTAAGGCGAAAAAGTTTAAAGGGATCAGCTACGTATCAACAAACGATAAAGAAGAAATCGTACATAAAGCAGAAGCAAAAGGCTTAAAAGCCAATACCGAGTATCAATATCGTGTCGGCGATGAAAAGCTTGGCATATGGAGTGAAGTAGGGACAGTGAAAACAGCGCCCGAATCAGGTGCGTTCACATTTATGAACTTAACCGACCCGCAAGCAAAAACAGAGGAAGAAGCCATTTTGGCCGCTCAAACGTTTAATAAAGCAGCCGAAACGATTAAAGGAGAATCGTTTATGGCGGTAACCGGCGACTTTGTTGACAAAGGCAATATTGAGGATCAGTGGGACTGGCTAATTGAAAATAGTAAACAAACGTGGGGAAATACGACAGTTGCTCCTGCTGCCGGAAACCATGAAAAGCAGCCTAATTCTTTTATAGACCACTTTAACATTCAAGAAGCACCGGGCAGTGATACTACAACCGGCGCATATTATTCATATGATTACAGCAACACTCATTTTGTCGTATTAAATAACAATGAAGATTCTGAAGAATACGCTGATTTTACACCTGCACAAATGAAATGGATGAAATCAGATATTCAAAAAGCGAAGGCAAACGGGGCAAGATGGGTGATTGTTTTAATGCATAAAGGTCCATATACAACCTCCAACCATGCGACTGACTCAGATATTATTGATGAAAACGGGGTTAGAAATAAGATTGCACCAGTCATTGCTGAGCTTGGCGTTGATTTTGTATTCCAGGGACATGATCATATTTATGCCCGTTCAAAACCAATTAATAAGGAAAACAAAGCTACAGAACAAACAAAAATTAAAGAAATGATAAACGGAAAGTCGATTGAATATACAGTCAATCCGGATGGATCGATTTATTTTATTCCAGCCACATCCGGTCCTAAAGTATATTATAAAAATCAAGATCCAATCTTGGGTGATGAATTTTACAGCAAATTTGAACTTGCCGATGAAAACCATGCAGCTAAATATGGATCAGATCCGGAAGATTCATCAAGGCCGGTTCGTGGAGCGATTCAAAACTTCGCAAGTGTAACGATTGACGTCAACCGGTTAACTGTTGTTTCGTATGAAATTGATCGAAATAAAGGAATGGACCCATACATTATTGACCAGTTCGGGATTGAGAAAAAAGATGTACAAGCTCCTGCAAAGCCAAAGGTCGACGATGTAAGTGATGCAGATGCATTCGTCACAGGCACAGCAGATGCGAATGCGAAAGTGACAATCAAAAGCGGAAACAACGAAATAGGCAGTGCTTCAGCCGACAAAAATGGGAAATTTAAAGCTGAGATTCCGAAACAAAAACCGGGAACAGAGCTCACGGTATATGCAGAAGATGCTGACGGAAACAAAAGTGAAGAAGTAAAGGTGACTGTCAGCGATAAAACAGCGCCAGCAAAGCCGAAGGTAAACGAGGTTAATAACGAGGATACAGCCGTTACAGGTAAAACAGAAGCAAATGTAAAAGTCACAGTAAAAGCAGGAAATACCGAATTGGGAAGTGCTTCTGCCGATAAAGAAGGCAACTTCAAAATCGCTATGGAAAAACAAGCGGCAAACACAGAACTAGTTATCTCTGCAGAAGATATGAGCGGAAATAAAAGTGAAGAAACGAAAATCAAAGTCGTTAAAAAAGAGGTATCTGCCGAGCCTATTTCCAATACTAATGAAAATGACGATGACAGCAAAGTCTCAGGAAATGACGAAAGCTCAGACGACAGCAGCCAAAACAATGATATCAACGATAATCAAGAATCAACTGACAGCAGCATGGACGATGTATCAGAAAATGAGTTGCCTGATACCGCAACGAATATGTATACATTGCTTTTAATTGGGGCTGCTTTCATTGTTATTGGTGGCGTTAGCTTTATAGTTAATAGAAGAAAAATGGTTTAGTCTCATTGAAAGGCGAAAAACCAGATCATGGAATTTTCCTGCTCTGGTTTTTTAGTTTCACGTGAAACAAGAATGGTAAATAGATAATGTATGTTATGATAAATATTGGTATTTTATCTGTGGAGGGAGGATCATAAGTTTGCTTAAAATCTTCCGTATTCTAATTGCTGTCATCGTCATTATTTTATCAGGCTTTTCATTACTTACAGATTATACAGGGATATTGCCTATAATGAATTTTTTCTTAGGTTTGATGTTGCTTGTTATGGGAATAGAAGAAATAAAAGCAAACAAAAAACGATTAGGTTATATCTTAATTATTTCATCTGGCGTTATATTTATTGTGTTTATCCTAACTCTAGTCGGTTGAAAAAAATTCCAAAACGAACTAGATGTCTACTTTGAGATTTTCATTTATTCATAATCCTGCTTAACACTTCGTTTTCTAATTCGATCAATTTTGAATCGGCGAGCTGTCTTGGCCGCGAAGAATGATTCTTTACATCCAACCCGATTTTTCCATCTTCAATCAAAATTACCCGATCGGCTAAACGCACTGCTTCTCTGACATCATGAGTGACAAGGAGGGCGGTGAAACCATTTTCCAGCCAAATTGTTTCAATGAGCTGCTGCATCTCCATGCGAGTTAACGCATCAAGTGCACTTAAAGGTTCATCCAGCATGAGCAACGAAGGTTCTCGAACTAGCGCTCGGGCCAAAGCAACCCGCTGCTGCTGTCCTCCTGATAATGTTGAGGGCCATTCATCCTGAAACGAAAGCAAGCCGACGGCATCGAGGACTTTTTCCGCTTTTTCCTTCCATTGTCCATTTAACCCCAATCCAACATTATCGATAACTTTCTTCCATGGAAATAGCCTAGAGTCCTGATACATCATAGTCATATTTTCTTTTGATTCTTCCGGTGTTTGCCCGTTAAACAGCAATGAACCTGAACTAATTTTCTCCAACTTTGCAATCAAACGAAGCAATGTGCTTTTTCCGCTTCCGCTTTTGCCGACAATCGCTAAGAATTGTCCTTTTTCAATAGAGAGATTTATGTCTTTGAGAACTTCTTTTTCTCCAAAACTTTTATTTACATGTTTAAGTACGATCTCTATCGGCTCAATGGCTGTATTTGCTACAGCCATATGTGGTGTTCGCGCTTGTTCCAAATTTCTCACTCCTATGCTTGCTTCCGGTAATTTGGATGCCATCTAAGGGCATATTTTTCACCCAACTGAGTCAGTATATCCGCAAGCTTGCCAAACAAAGCATAAATAACGATACTGACAATAATGACATCCGTTTGCATAAATTGTCTTGCATTCATAGCTAAATATCCGATTCCTTGATTAGTCGCAATTGTTTCCGAGACAATAAGAGTTAACCACATGACACCAAGAGCATATCGAATTCCTACAAAAATTGAGGGAAGAGCACTAGGCAGATAAACCTGCTTAAACAATTGCCATCCTTTTAAACCATACATCTTTCCGACCTCGACAAATCCTGGATTTACGGTTCGAATACCGTGTAACGTATTAATATAGATCGGAAACATCACACCTAAAGCCACTAAAAAAATTTTAGAAGGCTCTCCGATTCCAAGCCAGACAATAACCAAAGGTAATAACGCCAGGTGCGGAATATTCCGTATCATCTGGATGGAGGTATCAATAGCCTGAAAAGAGAAGTTTGACCATCCATTTAAAACACCGAGAAGCAAACCAATAATCCCTCCAATTAAAAGTCCCGTGAAAGCTCGGTACAGGCTGATCTCAATATGATCGACTAGTACTCCGTTTGAGAGTAAACCCCAAAATGACGAGAGGACAGATGTTGGGGCAGGAAATAGGCTCGGAGAAACGACTTCAAGCACAGCTACTATTTGCCAAAGGATTAAAAATAGGACGGGAATAACCCAAGGCAGAGCTTGTTTTTCTAAAACTTTTTTCATGAATCCTCACCTTCAGATGAATTTACTTTTGGTTTCCACTCTGGATCGATAGGCATCACCTCAGAAACATCTACTTTTTTTTCTATAATGCCAAAGCGATAGAAATCATCTGCTTCTTTTTGCTGAGCCTCTACTATTTCCGGCGTAATTCGATCGACACCATACTCTCTTCGATCAATTGCTCTTTCCATGACCTTTACATCGATGCCTATGATCTGTGCGACTTGTGCTGCCACTTCTTTTTTGTGTTTATTTGAATATTGATCGGATCGATCCGTCTCCTCTAATATTGCTTCCACCAAATTTGGATGCTGATCAGCAAATTCTTTTGTTGCATAATAAAAGGTACGGTTTGGGTAATCATCAGGTGTTAAATTATGCTTTAATGTTTTTGGCTTTAGGCTTTCTTCCACACCTGCAAAGAAAGGATCCCATGTAGCGAGAGCATCCACTTCACCTGATTCAAAAGCAGCTCTTCCTTGGGAAGCGTCCGATGTGTACACCCATTCAATATCCTCTTCAGTAAGTCCTTCTTGTTCTATTGCTAAAAGAGCGAGATAATGGTGATTTCCGCCTTTAAAAACCGCTACTTTTTTACCTTTTAAATCTGCATAGGTTTGAATATCGCTGTCTTGTTTTACCATGGTGCCAACGCCCTCTAGATTTGGAATGCTTGCCCCAGTGTATACAAGCTCCTTCCCGGTAGCCTGCGCAAATATTCCCGGTCCGTCTGCTGCATTTCCATAATCAATATTTCCAGTTGAAAGAGCCTCCAGTAATGTCGTCCCAGATTCAAACTCTATCCATTCGACTTTGTATCCGTCTTTTGCTAGCCTTTCATCTAAATAACCATTCTCCTTCAAAATATTTAAAGTGTTACCTTTTTGGTAGCCGATCTTAACTGTTTTGTCCCCGTTTTCTCCACTCGATGAATTTTGACCGCAGGCTGAAAGAATAAGAGTAAAGAAGATTACTAAAAATATGTAGATGAAACCATGTTTTAACTTCATGAGTATCTCTTCCTTTATGGTTGTATTTTTTTTATTTCAGTAGATTGAATGAAGAAGGTAATTGATAGACTCCCCCTGAAATCGATTGATTGTATCCACTATTTTCATTAGTCAAGCTTACTAAGAATGGTCTTTCACCCCTTTCATCCAATACGCTTGAGACGATCCCATCTCCATTCTCTGCGGCAAAAACTAGATTTGTACCAGGTAGATATAACGTCTGGCACTTTGCTTGAAGCGTGTCATCTATAAACACGGGACCAGATTCAAGTGAAAACCAGCGTTTCCAATTCTCCACTGATTTTGTTAAATCGCGGACTGAAAAAACCACCTTAGTAAATGGTAATTTCTTTTCCTGAGTTGATTGAACAATCCCTTGTTCAGAGAGCTCTTTATACCTATCTTCATCACTACTTCCCCAGTCGATAAAGAATGGGAGAGGCAAGTCTGAGCCTTCATCATGTGCATAAAGCAATTCCCATTCAATAAGAGTACCATCCGGACGCCTTCTCGAAAGAGGTACTGGACCATTTGTCGATAATCCTTGGTTTTGGAGACTTTCAGCTAACTGATGCAAATTGTTTGTTCGCAAAGCTATTCGAGCAAATCCTTCTTTAAATCCATCCTTTTCAATAGTAGAAAACGGACTGAATGTGACTTGGGCAGCCTCATTTTCTCTAAATAACTGTCGATCGAATATCCCTAATAACTCGATATAACTTAATCCAAAGTGGCTTAAATAATTATTTGTCCCTCTTGTTTCGTGCTTTCCGCCCTCTACAGAGTGTATTCCGAGTTTAGCTAAGAACTCGCTTGTTTTTTTGGGATGTTCTACGTAATGAATAATATGATCAAAGCTTATATTCATATCAGCAACTCCTTCATCATTTTAAGTATACTAAACAAATAGGAATATAAGTGATTTAAGCATACATTTATTAGAATATCAATATAAAATTCAAATAATTAGTAATTGTAAGAATGATAATGATAAAGATTAATATAAAAAAAGCGGAGCCCTTAAACAGCCGGGTCTCCGCAAGTATCTTTTATTTTTAAGAACTAACATTCTTCAGTTGTACAGCAACAGCTTCTCTAACCAAGATGACGACAATTCCGAGCGCAAGCACGAGAAATACCGAGCCCCCGATTAACGATGGAACGATATGCTCACTAAAGCTGTCAGGAGACGTGATGGCAGACCCCGATCGGAAAATCATCGTGCAAATCGCGATACCGAAAACACCGCCAAGCTCACGGGTTGCATTGCTTACTCCGCTTGCCTCACCTGAAGATGATTCCGGTACAGAGGAAAGAATCCCATGGGCGAGCGGGGTGAAGCTTAGACCCATACCAGTCCCTGTAATCATCATGAAAGGAGCGAGATAACCGAAAGGAGAATCAGCTCCAAATGCCGTGATAATAATGGCAAAACCGGCTACCCCGATTGCTTGCAGCAGCAGCCCAAGAGACAGGACTGGTCTTGTTCCAAGCTTCGTGACGGCAAGACCGGCAAGCGGAGCGGCGATCATCGTGCATCCTGTCCATACCATTTCTCTTACCCCTGCCTCCAGCGGGCTATAGCCTTGTGCCTGCTGCAGAAATAGTGTCAGAAGAAAAATGGTTCCAAAGATTCCCCCATTCATAAGGAATCCAGCAAAAATAAGTGCCGTGTAGCGACTGCTGCGAAAGAAATCAAAGCGGATAAACGGTACCTTGCGTCTTCTTTCGTAAGCATAAAACAACAGTAAAAACAGGATTCCCCCGCCGATTGAACCTACGACAACCATCGAGTCCCAGCCTCTAATATTTCCTTCTTGCAATCCGAAAATGATTCCAAACATACCGGCGCCAAGGAAGAGGATACTGAAAAGGCTGATTGGCTTTGACTCGCCTTTGGATTCTGGCAGCAACCTTAGACCCAGCAGGAGTGCGAGGATGCCAACCGGAACGTTCACCCAAAAAATCAGCTGCCACGGGAGCCCTTCGGTAATTAATCCGCCGACAAGTGGGCCAACAGAAAGCCCGAGGCCTGATATACCGGACCAGATGCCCATCGCTGCAGCCCGTGTATCTTCAGTAAAAACATGATGAACAAGGGTAAGGCTAAGGGGAACGATCGCTGCCCCGCCGATGCCTTGCAAAGTACGGGATAAAATGAGCTCGATTGGACTTCCGCTCAATCCAGAAAACGCCGATCCCAAGGTGAAAAGGATAACTCCCATTAAAAACATCCGCTTTCTGCCAAATCGTTCTCCCAGCATGCTGAAAGGAATAAGCAGTACAGCAAAGGCAAGCGTATAGGAATTCATAAACCATTCCAAATCAGAGATGCTTGCATCGAACGATTCCTGAATCGAAGGCAAAGCAACACCTAAAACCAAATTATCGAGCATCGCCATAAATAGAGCAGCACAAGTAATCACCAATACTGTGACTCTTGTTGATGTAAACATAAGAAATCATCCCTTCAATTATTTATTGATAAATAAATATGATATGGAACTACAGCAAAGCCTAGAACTTCATTGGCTTTGCTGATAAAAAAATCTTATTTCTCTGAATCGTCATCCCATGGAATCAACTTCGGCATATCTAAAACTTCAGCCATAGAGATTAAAAGTCCCGTTCCGATAAATCCACTTGCCTTAGTTTCAGGATCATCCAGCCCTGCATCAGCAAAACGGTCTTTTACACGTTCGAACACCGAATCAAATTCAGCTTTCACATATTCTCTGATCGCTGTTTCTGGAATCGTAAAAGCCATCATGACCAACAAAATTTCGTTACGAGAATCGGTCAAAAGCTCTGTGAATGCTTTGCCCATCTTGTCTTCCAGTTGATATGACGGTGCATCTACGCTGGAAAAAGCATGCATGACTTTTTCGTTTGCTCTCTGTAAAACAGCCAAATACAGTTCTTCTTTCGTTTTAAAAAAATGGAATACGTAAGGCTGTGTCACCCCAACCAATCGGGCTACATCAGCTGTGGTGGTTTTATAATACCCTTTCTCGGCAAAAAGCTCTGCGGCTGCATTCAGGACCTGCTCTTTGCGATTGCGGGCGATTTCCTCTTTACTGCTCATAAACTATCCTTTCTTTTATTTATTAATCAATAAATGAAAGTTACCATAAGGACAATAGCATTGTCAATAAAGACTTTTCCAAGAAAATTAATACTCTCTCCTTCATTGGATGTGATATATTGATTTTATGAAAAATATCAATCAAATTAGTCGAATTTCTCTTCGGGATCAAGTGTATCAAAAGCTGCGATTGGCCATTATCAATCTTGAATTAAAGCCGGGGGAGCGAATTAATGACAAGAACCTGGCTGAGCAATTCGGAGTGAGCAGAACTCCGGTCAGAGAAGCTCTTAAAAGGCTGGAGGATGAGAGCCTGATTGAATCATCCCCGGGAGCTGTGACAAGAGTGACCTTAGTAAATGAACAGGAGGCGAAACACGCGTTTACGGTTGTGGCGACCTTGCATTCCTTAGCAGCCAAGCAGGCACTTCCATTTTTGGACGATTCTCATGCGAAAGAAATGGAAGAAATAAATAAAGAATTTGAACGAGCAATTAATGATGGAGACGGGATGAAAGCTGTAAATGAGGATAGAAGGTTTCATGAGATCATTTTAAAAGCATCCAACAATCCCGAAATCGGCGTTGCCCTTGAACGACTGATGCCGAAAATTCACCGGCTTGAGCTTTTAAAATTCAGCTCGATGAAAGGGACATCCTCTGTCAATGAACACCGCCAAATCATTCACCTCATCAAACAAGCCGATAAAAAGAATCTCCCGCAGCTTATTGAAGAAAATTGGATGAGTCTATCCCAGTTGCTCACAGAGCCATGATTCAGACTGCCCCCGAGATAGAAGGGCAGTCTGTTAAATAATCTAACAGATTAGTGGTATTTCCATATTTTCATGATAAAAATAAGTAGAGCAGATATTGCTTTTTTTCTTTGTTAAAATTGATATATTGGTTTTTGGTTTTTATAAAAGAAGGGAGAGTTGAAAAATATGAGTACACCCACCTATCAGAAAGACGCGCATGAGGTCCATGATCCTGAGGTTCTGAGTAAGGCGAGAGCCATCATTGAAAAATGTTCGTCACCTAAATTGATGCAAAAGGAAGTCATTGATGCTGTTGAACGAAATGCGATATGGAGAGGAGAAGAATGCCTGAATTTATTGGCTCCTGAAGCGCCAACGAGCCCGACGGTCAGAAAGCTTTTGGCGTCAGAGGTCGGAACGAGAGCAGCAGAAGGACACATCGGCCCGACGCAAAGATGGTTTGCAGGTACGACCCATATTGATGAAATCGAAGCTCTTTGTGTAGAGCTGTTAAAGAAGGTGTTTAAGTCTAATTACGCAGATCATCGGCTGGTTGCGAGCATGCTGGGGAACCTTACCGTTTATGCAGCACTGACGAAGCCGGGAGATAACATCATGACGATTCCGCAGCCAACCGGAGGCCATTCCAGCAATCGTTACGACGGGCCCGCCGGAATCAGGGGATTGAATATATACGATGTTCCTATGGATCCGCAGGAGTTGACGGTTGATCTTGATGCGTTTGCAAAAAAAGCGAGAGAGATCAAGCCTCGATTAGTTGCCCTTGGAGCATCCATGACCCTATTCCCGTTTCCATTAAAAGAAATGACACAGATTGTTCAGGAATGGGGAGGAAAGATTTTCTTTGACGGAGCACACCAGCTCGGATTAATCGGCGGCGGCCAATTTCAGGATCCGCTGTCTGAAGGTGCTTGTGTGATGACGGGTTCGTCTGGGAAGACCTTCAGCGGACCGCAAAGCGGAATTATCCTCTGGAATGATCCTGAAATCAACAAGCCGATTACGGATGCGATTTTCCCGGCGCTTGCAGCGACCCATCAGGTGAACCGTGTAGCTGCGTTAGCGGCAGCTGCCGCTGAATTTTTGGCATTTGGTGAGGAATATATGGCGCAAATTGTGAAGAATTCAAAGGCGTTAGGAAAAGCGCTTCATGACAGAGGAGTAACGATGCTCGGCGCTCATAAGGGATTTACGAAAACCCATCAGGTCATAGCTGATGTACGCTCATTTGGGAACGGACTCGATATCGCTAAGAAATTAGGTGATGCAAACATTATTACGAATAAAAATCTCATTCCAAGCGATAAGCCTGAGGATTGGGATTACCCAAGCGGCTTACGGATCGGGACAACTGAAGTCACAAGGCTCGGAATGAAGGAAAACGACATGGAAACTGTTGCAGACTTTATGATCGACGTCCTCGAAGACCGGAAGCAGACGGAACAGGTTCGAAAGGAAGTCATTGAGTTCCGCAAAGCCTATCAAAAAATTCATTATTGCTTTGACTAAGAAAAAGAACTCCAAAGGGGAAAATCCTTTGGAGTTTTTAATAGCCGGTTTCCACAGCCGCATTGACGATGTACATATGATCTGTATTCGTTTCTTCTGATTCATTTGCGCTTCGCGTCGCCATACCGCCTTCTCTCACTTCAACGGAAACAGAACCAAACGGCAGCACCGTTTTCACTTTTTCAACATCGACCTGATCTTTATCTCCGGGAACGGCAAGCTTAATATTCACCTTGAGCCTGTCAAGATCTTTATCGGGAAGAACCTCTTTAATACCCGGAATCGAATTTGAAAGAACAGCATTTTCCACTGCCCGGATTGAAGCCTTCGTTACATCTTTTCCATGCAAATCTATGCCATAGCCAGTCTGTATAAACAGCAAGGTATTCACCGTATCACGCTCCTGTTTTTATTTGTTAGTACTGGTGTTTCCCCCGGAGCTATGATGAGAAACCTTTATTGAAACATTGATATTTACCGAAAATTGAGAATATTGTTGTATGATAGAAAGAAAGGAGGGCGTATTCCTTTGTCTATGAAAAAAGGAAAGGCACTATTTCTTATGATCCTCGTGGTATTATGTTTGTCTGCGTGTTCCAAAAATATGACGTTTAGCGGTGAGAGTGAAAATTGGACAGCTGAATTCTTTCTTTTTCAACATAACGAAATGGAAGATGCGAACATCGTGCTTCGCTATAAAGGTGAGGAGGAGATTAATTCTATCGGTCCATTTGAATATAAAGCTGAGAGCATTGGGTATGGATTTGCCAGGGGAGGAGCCGAATTAAATAAGGAAGGAGTTTTTGAAGACAGTGAGGGACTGAGCGAAAGAACGACTCCTGAAAACGAGGAAATCGAGACGACTGTGAAATGGAAGGGGAAGACGGAAAAAATCATATTAACGTTAAAGACTAATACTGTTGGGCCTCTTTAGGTAAATATGTTTTGCCCCGCCCCAACTCTACCGATAAAGCGCCCCTTTCTAAAAAAGGCGCTTTTTTTCTAAAATAAGGAATACAGTAACTATCTATCTATTAGCCTCTTGAATAGCATCTATAATTTCCACTGGCTTGCTGACTATAAAATCAGGATTTGCTTGGGACAAAAGCTCCTCAAAATCATACCCCCACGTTACTGAGATGATTTTAATGTTACTTTTTCTACAAGCAATAATGTCACGGTGCTCATCCCCAATAAAAATAACATTCTCCCTTGCAACTTTTTCTTTTTTAATGTAATTGTTGAGAGTTAAATGTCTACCGAAAAAACGATGGGACGTGAGGATCTCATCAAAATATTCCATTTGATTTAATTGTAAAAATTGCTCAATGTTTTCTTTAGAATTTGCAGAAAGAAGTATTAATTTAAATCCTGATTCCTTTAATGTCTGCAAAACAGACTGAATATCTTCAACTGGTTCAAGATAAGGAATAGCTTCTTTATATTTTTTGACAATATCGATTGTTAACATTGGAATTTTTACAAGAGGAACATTAAACTTTTTAAAACGCTCTTTAAAAGTAATCGTACGTATGTAATCGCTTTGATCTTGGGGCATTCTTGTGTACTTGTATTTATCTGCAAAGCTATTAAAAAGGTCAAATACTAGTTGTGCTGACTCAACGATAGTTCCATCAAAATCAAAAATAGCTGTTTTAATCATTCTTCACGCTCACTCTTCTTAATTAGTTTAATACTAATGAAAATGTATCGTATTAATTAAATTTTGTAAATATAACTATTTTCTTAAAATTAAATCATTTTAATTGCTCCATTTCCAAGTCCAGAACACCGCTTTAAATCTTTCCGACAAATAAAAAAAGCGCCCCTTTTAAGGCGCTTTTCTGTCTTCTATGCATCTAATTGAGTTTGCACGACTGTCTCTTTTTCAGGTACTGTTCTGAGAATTGGTTTCAGCGCAGAGGCCAGCAGCACGAGAAGGCTGACAAAACCGATTTCGAGCAGAATCGTCGTCGGAGCGTTCAACCTCAAACCTTGATCGAAGAAAAATAATTCACGAAGCCCTTCGACCATAAAGCGCATCGGCAGCCAGGAGTAGATCCACTCACGGTAAAAATCAGACATAAACTCCGGAGCCATAGCCAATAGCGGTGCGCCAAAGAAAAGGGTAAGAATAAAAATCGGAATTCCTCTCAAGCCAATCCATGAAAGAATCGCCGAAATCATTAAGAAAAAGCTAAAATACGTGATCGAAAGAAACAAGGCTGTATCTGTAAATCGAGGGATATCGATGCCAATCCAGTTATCAGAAATCCACGTCGCACCAAATCCGACAAGAAGGGCCAATACTCCCCCAACAAGTACTTGTGTCAGTTTCGCAGCTAATGTTTCGATTCGGTTGGTAAAGACCAATCGATTAATAACGAGAAATAAAATGACGGAGCCAATAATGCTGCCCATCCATATTGGCTGAAATAACGAGACGGGAGCATTGCCGTTCGCGCTGTGAGTGCCGATCTCATTTACGTTAACGACCTTTTTGGTGATCGGGGTCACCAAGGCAGAAGCCTGAGTCGTTGTGACTGTGCCTCCTTGTTTTTCAAATCCTTCTAAAACCTGCGTCCGAACATTATGATTCACATTGTCGACAACTTGATTGAGAATTTGTGAAGCTGCATTCGCAGCGGCTGTGTTCATTCCCTGATTCACGAGGATTTGCACTTCCGGAGCGGACGGCTTTTGCGTTTGCAGGGAAGCCTGCTTCTGGCTGAAATTCTCCGGAATGACGAGAGCAGCGTAATAATCCTGATGATTTAAACCGTCCCTTACTTCTTCCTCACTATTCACTTCAATCCAATGTACAGCATCTTCTTCATTTGCATTCTGGATATTTTCAACAATGGTGTCTCCCATATTTAATTTTTGTTGATTAGGAAGAGTTACTCCTGCATCTTCGGTGACAACAGCAATAGGCAGGTTCGTAGGAGTGGGATTAATGGATGGAATCATCGTAAGGCTAAAGATCAAAACAACCGCCAAAATTATAACGGGCGACAATAAGACTAATCTTTGTTTTAAAAGTTTCATTTTACCATCCTTATCCTAAAAATTTTAATCAGATAATGAACACATTGTTGATTATCTGTCTTGGAATTCATTATAATATGATTAAAAATGAATGCAATAAACAATATTTTTGAAAATGGCCATTACTTAACACATGCATCGTAAATGTTAATTATCTTGATAATTATTTCACAAGGTGGGGAAATATGGAGAAGCAAACAAACGACAGACGAAGTATTCGAACGAAGCGATTGATTCGCGACGCCTTTACGAAATTAATGGAGGAAAAAGGCTTCGAGAGGATCACCGTTAGAGATTTGACGCAAAAAGCAGACATTAATCGCGGCACGTTTTATTTACATTACCGGGATAAACATGATTTGCTGGAGCGGAGTGAAGCTGAGATTCTGCAAGAAATCGAAGATATTCAAAAGATTGCAGGGAAAATCAATCCGATTGAAATATTAAACAGCGACTTTAAAGAACCGTTGCCCTTCATTATGAAGCTTTTTGAATACATTGAAGAGAACGCTGATTTTATCAAGGTAATTTTAGGTCCAAAAGGAAACCCCGGTTTTCAAGTGAAAATTAAAGAAATGATGAAAAAAAATATGCTGCAAAAAATCGTAGAGCATAAAGAAGAGGACACACTGGTTCCTGAGGAATATTTAATTTCATACGTCACCTCTGCATATATCGGAGTGATCCAGCAATGGTTAGACGGCGGCTTGGTTCAATCGCCGCGGGACATGTCTTTAACTTTATCACGAATGAACATTCTTGGGCCTTTTCGTGCGGCGGGATTGTTTAAGCCCGAATAATCAATTGAGGGGAGATAACCATGAAACGAATTGTTTTCGCGATAAGCATTATAGCCATGGCGCTCACTGGCTGCGGCACAAATCAGGGGAGCATTCCCGAGGAAGAACAAGCATGCATTCAGGGCAAAGTTACAGAAGTAAATCATCATAAGCAGACAGGCAATATCCCTGAGGGTGAGAAGCAGGACATAGATCCTGAACAAAGAGTTTCAAGTGATGACCCGGGAGGAACCTCTTCACAGAATGATCACATCGGTTCTATTTTTGTTGAAGGAGAGAAGGAATCCGATAAGTTTGTGATTTCTGTTGATGACAATACGGAAATCATCGGGCAAGCAGAAAAAGAGATCGAGTTTACGGAAATCTCCGAGGGGGCTAAAGTGGAGGTTTACTGTGTTGGTGGAATACAAGAATCATATCCCGCTCAGGGGATGGCAGGAAAGATCATTGTGACCGAATAAAGGAACAAGGATGCTGAACCTTAAGCATCCTTGCCTGCGTTTGATCAATGAAACGTTTGTTTCATTCTTTTTTTCTAACCGCGCGAGCCTTTCGGTAATTTTTTTCAGCTCCTGGACGATCTCGTCGTTTCAAGAATGCTTGTCAATTTCAATTGCAACAAAGCGGATTACCTGGATAAAAATATAGAGAAGGATACAAATAAAAACCAAACCTAATAAAAAATGCCGACTATGTAAACAAAGTTATGAACACCCCATATCTATTTGTAACAAATCCACAACAAGATAGGAAGAATAGTTGTACTCTGGATAACATGTGGATAAAATGTAACATGGCAAAAAAGTTATGCACCTGTGAATTGTTCACAGAAAAATCTCTACTTTTCCACAAATTTTGAGGAGGATTTTTTTTATGAAAAGCTGCGAAGAACATATAGAAACAGTGATTGATATGTATGTAGACGAGGAAGAACTCGCACCAGAAATCAGAAAAATCAAAACTACACACAGTTTATCCACAACCTGTGAATTATGCAACAAACCCGCTGTATATTTAGTGGGGAACGAATGATCGCCTACAAGATACAGACATTTTATCCACACCTGTGGACAAAACATAGGGATAACTTGTTCTTAAGGTGGGGATGATATGTTGATATTGTAAATTTTCTTCATATAAGGTTAATGTTTTTCGACAAATTGGAAAGAAAAACATACATAGCCCCCACTTCAAAGCGAAGTGGGGGCAGTTCGTATTTTTACATTTTATTAATATTGCACGTTCATCTGAGTTTATTTTTTATCAAGGATAATATACTTCGGTTTTATAGCTCGAAATCCTGCCTGGTATTGCTGAACACGACCATTTGCGAGACCCCTTTATGAATGTTCAACCTTTCTTACTTACATCCAAAAGCATAAAGTGCTGCGAAACTACAAAATGTTATGACTACTGCCATTGGCATAGCCGTTTTGGCTTCAACCAATTCCAACGATTGGTGCGGTAACAGATTGACCGTTCGATTCACCATCTTTATAAAGCAATAGCCTCTCCATCTATTGATGACTGGAAAAAAGTACATGTTCATCACGTTGAACAAGATCGTCCTACCCTTTGGATGAATATTCTCTTTAGTCACTAATAAATATGCTACAATTTCAATACATATCCTCAGAGAGGAAGTTGAAATTTATGGGATTGAGAGATAGTCAATGCCAAGTTTTATGGGTATCTAGAATTGATTATTCTAAGAATAGTGGGGTGAAACAACATAGTCATGATTTTTTCCAGCTTCTCTTGGTAATTGATGGAGAAGGGCTCATAGAAATTGGAAACGAAAAATATAACGTCTTAGCAAATCGTTGTTATATATTCAAACAAGGCTATAATCATTCGTTTTATTTTACAAAAAATACGATTACCATTGATTTTAAATTTACTCTGAGCAAAGACATCATTCAATTTATCCAGGAAAATAATGTAATTAATATTTATCAGATGAAGGATATTACTCCATTTAAGGAATTATTTAAACTTTCAATTTTAAAACTTGACGATGCAAATGCCTTGCTTCCATTTAGAATTGATGTCGGGTTTAAGAGTGCCTTATTAGGGATATTACAAGAAAACCTTTCTCAATATGTTGAAAACACTATTAATGTTCCTTTGATCAACACGGATAAAGGCTATCCTATGGTACAATATCTCGAGAAGCATATGCATACAAAAATGAGTCTTGAAGAAATGGCCGATTATTTTGGTTTTCATCCCCACTACCTTATCGAATTATTTAAAAAAAATACAGGAACTACACCAATGCAATATTTGCAAGCTCTTCGTTTGGATAAGGCAAAAGAATATTTGGAATTTACAACCCATACCATATCTGAAATTGCAGATTTCATCGGTTTGACAGCACCATATTTTTCAAGGTTATGCTGCGATCGTTTTGGCAAATCTCCAACTAAATTAAGAGAGCAGATGAGAAAGGTGGTAGGCAAAGATATTGTTTTAGAACAAGATTTCACACTCGATACTCAGCCATTAATTTCAAATAAAACACCTATATGAAAGGGCTTGCATTTCTTTCTATAAAAAAAGCCTCTGTAGTGTTGAGTTACAGAGGCTTCATGATTATGTTAATCCGTTTAAAATTCCCCCCTGTTTTAAACCAATTTTTATTTCGTGAATAAGATCATCGTAATTTTTTTGTGACAGATATTTTTTCGATTTAGGAGAATTAACAAACGCCTCACCCCATTCAGGTGAATCTTTTACCTTGGGTACAACATGAATATGCAAATGTGATACTAGATCACCGTAAATAGCAAAGTTGATCTTATCTGGATGAAAAAGCTGATCTAGCACCTTTGCTACATTTGAGATATCCTCTATAAAGTAATATCGTTCTTCCTGTTTTAGCTGAAAGAGTTCTCTCACATGACGATCAAATGCGATAATGCATCTTCCTTTATGCGTCTGATCCTTATTTAAGTAGAGAGTTGATACATTTAACTTTGTGATTTCTATCATTAAACTCTCCAATGCTTGATCTTTACTGCAATAAAAACAATCCCGATTCTCCATGATAAGCCGCCTTACTCATTCTGTGAAGCATTTACATCACAATCAATGATGACGTGAATGACATCACCACTTCGGTCATTCCGGAGCTTAAATGCTTCTTCAATCTTCTCCAACGGGAAGATATGAGTAATTGTCTCTTTGGTATTTACAAGTCCGTCAGTTACTAACCTCAACCCTTCTTCAAAAAACCTTCGATTATCGATATCACGCTTCGGCTCAGTCGATAAGATGTCCAATCTTTTTTTATGAATTTTAAAAAAATCAATAGGCTTGTGGCTCGTTCCAATACAACCATACATGACAATCCGTCCATTTTGCGCTGCAGCATCAATAGCATCTACCATGCCCGATCCTTCAAGCAGACACGGGATAACGACATCAAATCCATCTGGAAAGTCCTTGCCAACAATATCCATCGTTCTTGTGTCTGCAGCTGGCAATTTATAAGTGTGAGTGGCTCCATATTTTTTTGATAGTTCCAATTTTTCATCAAAAAGATCTGTTGTAACAAGATTTTTAGGACTATAAAGTCTAATCATTTGTGTCATGGCAAGACCGCTTACACCTTGCCCCATGATAAGCACATTCTTATGAGGAGAAATCTCTGCTCTTTCAGCAGTGTGAATAAGAGGAGGCAATACCTCTATAAGTGATCCTTCAATAAGAGGGAAATCCTTTGGCAATACTTTCACAGCAAATGGACTGCAGCATACATACTCGGCAAATGCACCCCAGACATAACGCAGGGAAACGTGATCGCCTTCTCTTAATCCGATCACATTTTTACCAATCTTATCAATGATGCCAGCCACTTCATGACCTAAACGAGTAGGATAAGTCAGAAATTCTGGTTCTCGTGCTCCTCGATAAACTTCAAGATCGCTGCCGCAAATACCAACCCATTTCACTTTGATTCGAACTTCATCTTCTGCAGGTTCAGGTATTAATGCACGTTTGACTGAAATTGAACCGAGATCCTCCATAACCGCACACATTTGTGTTCCAGGTCCATCTTTTTCAACTAATTGCATAGGTGGAACTGTCATTTTTGTTACCATGTTATGACCTCCAAGTAAAAGTTAATAGAATCAGTACATTCAGTTTAATGGAAACGCTTTTATTCATCCATATCGAAAATTCATGTCATTTTAAACAAAATTCATATGTTACATCCTAAATTTTAAAAACCTGAATTTTAGACAATCATATATGTGTTTCAGATATAGCCATAGCCAATACCTCCGAGATACAATGATCACAATCGAAATGAAAGGGGTTACATTCATGGTGAGCCGAAAAGAGTATGAATCAATAAAGCATGAATGCATGGATTTACTTAACAAAGCTGGTATTGTTCTTTCTCCTAGTGAAACCGAGTCACTAGAAATTGCCGATTTTGGTTTAGGTCGTATTCGCGAGCTTGGATTACAGTTAATTACCTATATCAATACGAATCGCTATTGTGCAAAAGAACTGATATTACTTCCTTTCCAAACGTGTCCGGAGCATTTACACCCGCCTGTAAATAATGAAAAAGGGAAAGAAGAGACATTCCGATGCAGGCAAGGTCTTGTTTACTTATATGTGCCGGGACCTAAAACAGAAAACCCGCATTCCGTAATTCCCGCTAATTATAATTTGTATTTAACAGTTTGGCATGAAATCACGTTGCATCCTGGAGAACAATACACGATTCAACCGAATACACCGCACTGGTTCCAAGCTGGGAAAGACGGCGCTATTGTTTCAGAATTTTCTTCAACAAGCACAGATGAAAACGACATTTTTACTGATCCAAATATAAACAGAATGCCAGTTATAACGGATTAAAAGAAGGAGGAGAGAAAAGATGGCAGTCTTATCACTTGAAAAGAGGACGATAAGGAAAGTAACATTACGAATTGTTCCATACATGTTCATTGCTTATTTAGTTGCATTTCTAGATCGGGTAAGTATTACCTACTCTTCAATGGGCGGAATGGATGAGGCATTACAATTAACTGCCAGTACGTTCGGTCTGCTCTCAGGGATATTTTTTATCGGATATTTTCTATTTGAAATCCCTAGTAATCTATTGCTAAATAAGTTCGGGGCGAGAAAATGGATTGGCCGTATCCTAGTTACTTGGGGGATTGTAACCGTTATAACTGCGTGGGTTGAAAGTGCTACTCATCTTCTTATTCTTCGATTTTTATTAGGGGTTGCGGAAGCAGGTTTTTTTCCCGGGATGATCTTGTATATTACTTTTTGGTTCAGACAAAAAGAACGTGCAAAGGTTGTCGCACTATTCATGACAGCTCCGCCAATTGCTAATGCTTTAGGTGCCCCTTTATCAACCTGGATCGTAGAAAATATCCATTGGGCGGGTATGCCAGGTTGGCGATGGCTTTTTATTTTAGCAGGCTTGCCAGCAGTTGTGTTAGGTATTATCACCTTTTTCTATTTAATTGATAAACCGGAAAAAGCAAAATGGTTAACATCGGAAGAAAAAGGATGGTTAAACTCGGAATTAAATAAGGAAAAGGAAAGTAAAATTAAGGTTAATAGTCTTTCAATGAAAGAAGTTTTTAAGAACAAGGTTGTCTGGAGATTTACTTTTATCAATCTCACCTTTGTTATAGGATTATATGGTATCAGTTTCTGGATGCCGCGCATCATCCAATCACTATCAGAACTTTTTACAGACGCAACCTTAGGATTTGTCACCATGATTCCGTTTTTATGTGGTGCAATTACTATGGTATTAGTAGGAAGAAATTCCGATCGGACGGGGGAGAGAAAGTATCACTCAGCGATAGGGCCTCTACTCGGATCGCTAGGTTTAATAGGAGTGTTGATTTCGCCTCATCCTATTGTTTCTGTCATTTTAATTTGTGTAACCACAGCCGGTTTGTATAGTTTTTCTGGTCCCTATTGGGCTTTCGCTTCATCTATGATAACAGCGGAAGCAGCTGTTGTTGGTATTGGTATTGTCAATTCAGTAGGTAACTTTGGTGGGTTTATTGGTCCTTATATGATAGGGATTTTAAATGATGCCACAGGGAGTGTGGTTTTTGGTATTGCTTTTCTTGCCTTGATGTTAATCCTTACAAGTATTCAGCTTTTAACGGTTAGGAAAGAAAAAATAGGAATAATTAATAAAGATCAACCATCTATTCCTAAAAATTTGCAGCAAAAAATGTAAGCGTTTTATTAATATGGAGGAAAATCAGGCTGTATTTCCAAAAGGAAAAACAGCCCGTTTGCTATGCCGTTTCAGAATAATTCCTTTTTCGTATCGAGAAAGAGACAATGGCCGCAGCCAACCCCAAAGCTATCGTACTGCTCGCTGCCCATGGATGATAAAGGACTGTGGATGCCGAATTCACAAGAATTCCCCCTAAACCTGCACCAATAGCCATTCCTAAATGTATAATCGATGTGTTCAAACCAAGTATGAAATTGCTTGACTGAGGTGCTTGTTGAATAAAGTACGAATTAATACCAGGAGCCGCCATAAAGATAAACATCATCCAAATCGTTAATAAAACCAATCCAATAGGCAGTATTGCCGTAAACATAGGCAGAAAAGCAAGAGCACCAAATGAAACTAAAAAACTAAGAGAAATCATGCGGACAGTTCCCCAAGCATCGACACCTGATCCATCCAAGCGTGAGCCGATTACTCCAACCACTCCTAATACAAGCATCATGAGACCGACACCAGAAGTATTTAAATGAAGGATAGTTTCAAAAAATGGAGTTAAATACGTAAACATGATTGAATTACTCATACATAAGATTTATTTGATAAACTAACTTTTGTTGGGAGGTGTCATTTTGGAAAGCTCTTTTGAAGAAAACGAAAAAATTTGTTCAAATATTTGTCAAGTCTTACAGATTATTGGCTCGAAGTGGTCCTTTCCGGTAATTGCGGAGCTGGCTCAAGGACCAATACGATACAATCAACTACAAAAAAAGATCGAAATCATCAGGCCGCAGTCTCTCACAAACACACTGCGCCAATTAGAACAGAACAAAATGGCTTTGTCCACCGGCAGGTTTTCCCAACGATACCAGTAACCGTAGAATATTCATTGACAGAAAAAGGCGAGGATTTCCAAAATGTTTTGAAGGAAATGGACAAATGGGCGTTAAAGTGGGTAGGTAACAATGAATAAGGGGCAAATACCAAAAAAGACGCCGGCATATCGGCGTCTTTTGCATTTATTTATTTTTAAGATTGAATAATTTCATGAGGGGATTTTTAAATTTATCGTTAATCCTCAACTCATCCATAATTATCTTCTCTTGATGGTCAGCAATCCATTTTTTTAGCTCTTGTTTGTCCTGACAGTGAGTGTAGTAAGTTTCTCCACACTTACCGACAGCATTTACAACGTATCTGCAAGATGATTTCCCCATGTTAGCCACCTTTACAATCAAATTATCACGTATGGATTATAACAGCTTCTGAAATGGTTTATCCACCTTTTTTTTAATCTTTTACAAATAATTTATTCATACTTTTAGTAAGTGGAAAACCAGGCGTACCGTGTGAGTTTTCTTGACACAATAAGCCGCCCCAAAAGGCTCTGGATCAGGCCATCAGCTATTAATTGAATGGATCAAGCGGGAAGCGGGCTGGACTGACGCTAAGCACTAATAATATGTATGCGAAGGGCAATGCAGTTTTTTCGAACAGCACGGAGTTTGGAAGGACGAAGAAGGAAATATAAAAGGAGAAGCTGATGTCTCTTCCCACATGAGAATAGAAAATGGAAAAGTAATGTATCTATCTAGATATGACAATGTGGAACAAGCGCTAAAAGATGCTAAGTTAACCAGTAAGGATCGAATACGGTGTTGATCAAGCAGTAAATGAGTATTATCATTTTGAAGCTGAGCTAGAAGGCTATGAATTCTGTAGGCCAAAAAGAAGTCAGAAAGCCAGGGAAAAGTCCTTCATAGAGGTTGTGAAGGCCAAAAAGGCGTAAGAAAGCCAGAAAAAAGTCCTTCATACGGGTTAACTTATCGTAAAGTAGATGCTTAAGGCGGCAGCCTCTCAATGAAATTGGTCTGAGTGCAATCTACTGATACCTTTTAATGAAGCACATTGATAAAAGCCTCAACACTTTTTTTATTTTTCATGATGGGCAAATAAACATAAGAAAAAGTTCGGGCAAAGGATTGTTTTTTTAATTGTATAATTGAGTCCCCCAAAACTCGTCAAAAAGCCTTTGCTCAATAAGAGCGAAGGCTTCTTTTTTACCAGATCCTAAGGAGGTCCATTATAGTACAAGTGCCAATTCTGACACGTGTATTTTATAACTTTATCTATTTATCCCAAGTGCTACCTAATTTGTATACATCCAAAGAAGTTATCTTAACATCTCCATCTTTTGAATAGATCTCTAATCCATCACTACTAGGGTCAGGGAAAATTTGATTGGTCAGAACCCTTTCACCATCGTTTCCAAAAACTTCAACGGAAGAACGATCAATGAAAATATGCATCTTAATTTTATTGTCCTCTGAATCTAATGGGGCTGTATAAACACCGGCGAAGTCTTCACTGAAGTCAGTTCGTCCAGATTTTCTCCGATCAACAAATAGTTCTCTCTTCTTTGCATCATATCCGACTTTTGTGAACTCCCCGTGTCCTTTTCGAACATAAAAGCCAAACTCATCTGCTGAACCTAATTCAAACTCAGCTACAATCTCCTGTGTCTGTCCACTTATCTTTGGAATTTTGATATTCTCCGATTGAATCTTACGGTTTTTAAATTCAAATTTTTTATCCCTAATTTTCTTTATCTCATGTATTGGTTTCTGAGTGAGCAGGATCTCACCATTATCTGTCTTTTTTAGCCCCACTTCTCGCGGTATGGACATAGCACTGCGCCAAGGAGATGTAGGGATTTTTTCAGCATAATTCCAATTATTCATCCAAGCTATCCATACTCGTCGCTGATTCATATTGTCCCAAGATTGACTAGCATAGAAATCCTTTCCATAATCCACCCAGTTAATCTCTTTTGGCTCTTGCTTAGTTTTGAAGGTTTTCCCATCAAAATCCCCTATAAAATATTGTCCACCAGAACCACCTGCAACTGCACCTGGGTTAATATCTACGCCCAATACCCATTTTGTATGGTTTGGATTACCGTCTACAGGTATTTCAAATAGATCAGGGCATTCCCAGACACCTCCATGAGCACCCATTCCTTCACCAAATTCACTCTTATATTCCCATTCCTTCAAATTTGATGATGAATATATTTGTATGCGATTACCAGCTGCTACGACCATGACCCACTGTTTTGTATCCTCATGCCAGAAGACCTTTGGATCACGAAAATCTGCAATCCCCGGATTTTTAATAACGGGATTTCCTTTATATTTCTTCCATGTCCGTCCGTTATCCTCACTATAGGCAATACTCTGTTGCTGCGTATCCCCTGCATGAGTGAAAATTGCGACTAATCCGCCTGAACCTTTTTTAAAGAGTCCACTAGTATTATGTTTATCTACAACCATACTGCCTGAAAAAATCATCCCTAATTCATCCGGTTTCAAAGCCACATCGAGGTGTTCCCAATGTAAAAGGTCCTTACTAACAGCATGTCCCCAACTCATATTTCCCCATGTGTTTCCCTTAGGGTTGTATTGATAGAAAAGGTGATACTCTCCCTTATAATAAACCAATCCGTTAGGATCATTCATCCAATTCTGTTCGGGAGTGAAGTGGAATTGAGGGCGATAAATCTCATTATAATAATGACGGTTAGTATTCAATTGAACTCCGGGTAATTCCCCTAATCCTTTTACTTCTCTGGAATCATTGGCTATCGAACTCGTTGGGTACGAGAACAAACCAGCCACTAATGTCACAGTGGTAACAAAGGCTCCTAAACGATAATTTTTTTTCACATGCTCTCCTCCTTAATTGTGGATAAAACACCTAGGGTTTCTTTAGACTGCTAAGCTATCAATTAAAGCGCTTTCAATTAGTATGATATGTCAACCTGTATCATGTGTCAACCGGTTTCATAAATATAATATTGTCATTCAAAATAGGGACTTGGGATGAATGTTGAAGGAAAAACGTTTCGATAGGGATAAAAGCTTTTGGAACAGGAGGACTTGTTGGACCGGTACTTTTAGCAGGATTAGGATATTTTTAATACTCTATAATTATTTAAATAAGGAAATCCATTTGAAAGAGTAATCCTGTGCGTGCAAACTCCTGTAGCGTTTTTCTTAATTAAATAAGTGTTGTAAAATTATAGGTACAGGAGAGTTTGCTCCATACACCATGTGAAGGGAGACGAAAAATGGCAACCGTCGAGTCGAAATACATACAGCAGCATCTTGCAAATGAACGAACTTATCTGGCTTGGATCAGGACGGCGATCGCCATTGGCGGAGTAGGTTTCTTGGTTACGAACCTTCATTTTAACCCTGCTTCTGAAGTGAGTGATTGGGCAGATAAGATCGTTACGGCAATCGGATATTTATCGATCGTCTTAGGAATTTTTACATTAATTTTTTCAACGATCAGCTATCTCCGCAAACGGAAGCAGATCAATGAGCAAACCTTTGAATCCTCGCATGTGATTGTAGTGTTTTTGACTGTTTGCATGATCTTGGTTTTCTTGACCTTTTTTGCTTATTTGTTGCTGCGGTAAATGTTTGGGCTGCCAGGCAGTCCTTTTTTAATTGGAATAATTGTGATCACCATACTTTATGGGGTTATTTGGTTTTAGAGAGCCGTAGGATATAATGAATCATAAGAAATAACTACAAATGCAGGAGCGACGAGCAATGAAAATCACCATAATTACCGTAGGAAAACTAAAAGAAAAATACTTGAAACAAGGAATCGATGAATACATCAAACGCCTATCCGCCTATGCAAAGGTGGACATCATTGAACTCCCCGACGAAAAAGCCCCTGAAAACTTAAGCGAACAGGACATGAGAATCGTAAAAGAAAAAGAAGGCGAACGAATCCTCGCCAAAATCAACCCGGACGACCACGTCATCGCCCTCGCTATTGAAGGGAAAATGAAAACCTCAGAGGAATTCGCTGATACGATAGATAAGCTTGCAACTTACGGAAAGAGCAAAGTCAGCTTCGTTATTGGCGGATCTCTCGGCTTGAGTGACGAAGTATTGAAGCGGGCGGATGAGAAGCTGTCGTTTTCTAAAATGACGTTTCCGCATCAGTTGATGAGACTGGTTTTGGTGGAGCAGGTGTATCGTGGGTTTCGGATTATTCGGGGGGAGCCTTATCATAAGTAAATGAGGTTTCTATAGAAGAGTGGTCTTTTAAGATTGCTCTTTTTAATATTCCGCAAAAATACTAGGAACGAATGTTCGGTTTATCTATTGGCCATTTCGCTTGATAAGGATGAATTTAATGAATTTCTTTCGTTGCACTTGAACTAGTAAAGTCCCAATAGGTAAAAAAGTTTTTGAGTACATGTGCAAACTACTCATACTAGACATTTACCTTACCCGAGTCTCCACGTTGGAACAGGCAGAGGAAGGATACAGTATTGATGAACAGGTCCGGGTGCTGAGAGAAATGTGCGAGTGAGAGGGTTACGTTGTTCATAAAGAGTACGTGGACCGAGGGGAAAGTGGTAAGAATATCAAGGGTAGACCTGCTTTACAACAATTACTCCATGATGCCAAAAGTAAAGACTTTGATTTGGTGCTAGTTTGGAAGGTAAATCGCTTTTCTCGCAAAACAAAGGATTTACTTAATATTGTTGAAGAGCTTGAAATGAGAAACATTGTGTTTCACTTTAAAGGGGGGAGGATTCATCTATTACGGATGAGTTCTCTCCCCCTTTTTCTATTTTAATCGACTCATAAAAAGGAGCAAATAACATTTGAGAATTATTAATGTATTCAGAAATTACATGGAGGAGCATCACCCACATTTAGCCTGGAAGGACTGGAAAGCTGACGTTAAAACCCTTTCAGTGGATGACATAAGAAACGAAGAGGTAAAGGCTAATATTCCAGAAGAACACAAATAAGAACTGACTTGCTGGGTATTCTTCTATGATGGCGGAGTATCGAACGTTGTTTATTTGTTACAGGATAAGCAAGGTCTGAAGGATATCGGCATTGGTCTTTTGAACGATGGTAAACTTGTTAAGCCTATTAGCTTTGTGTGAAGAACTGGTTGTCAGAAAGATAGCACAATTAAATATTTTTACACGTCAGAGAGGTTGGCTCTAAAAGAGTTGCGTCTCTTTTTTCGTGCGTGATTTTATGGTAAAGGAGGTGATAGCATGACACCAATTGACTCATTTAAAGCAGGTGTGGCGTTTGGAGTATCCATCTATGTATTTATAAAGAAGAACACTTATTTTGGAAAAAAAAGGGGGATTAGTAATGCAAAACTTTCTGCTGGGAACAGTCGTTGGGATTGTAGTTTCTTTGGCAACGGAATTAACACAGCACAAAAAACCAAATAGGAGCTATCGATAATGAAAATAATAAAGATAAGATATTGGATGATTTTCAAGAAATTCAAGGTAATTATCAAGAGGAATTTATAGAGTATTTAAAGGGCGAATTTTATTGCTTATATGAATACTTAAGTAATGGTGAATCAATAGACAATTGTACCCTTTCTAACACCCAGACTATGGTAATATTAGAGAATGAAAGAGAATTGAAAATTATCAAAAAAAGAAGTTGTGATATAGAGTTTGTGGATGAAGAAAAGATACAAGATTTAATTACTCCAAGGATTGGTCTTAGACATGAACATGATATTCAGCTTCATTACTGTTTGAAAAGCATACAAAAAGCAATATAAGCTTCAGTCGGAATCAAGAATAAGGAAGAAATCTTCCTTTTCATGTGTAGCCTGCTAGAAGCTTAATACAAAAGGAAGGGAGAAAAGGAATGGAACTAAGTATCTATAAGCAGGTTACTACAAGGGAAGATTTTATTAAATTCTTACGAGAAAAAGAAATGCGTAGAATTGGTGAAAGTAAAACATATACAAGTAGAATTGTGGTAAATGAAGAGGAGAAAGTAGAGCAAGTAATTATTGATTTTTTCTTTAAGTTAGATTCCGAGGAGACAGTTGAAATAGAGTGGGCTAACTATTGGAGTGGTTTTTTTGGGGATGCCTCTAAAAAAACAAAAACTGTTGAATCGGCTTTTGGCATGATTATTCTTGAGTTAGATAATAATTTATATGCTATATCCTTAGGAAGAGGTCATAGCTACGCTAATAACTTTGCTGATATGGATTTTGGCTTCGATATTGCAGAGATAATACATGATGAAACTTCTATTGAAGTTAAATCAGCTAAGTTCTTTAAACAATCAAAGAATAAATCACTTACTCAGTATAATACAAATTCATACGTCACATCAGAAATTGGGGAAAGTCATGAATTGTTAGTAAGTAAGATTAATATTGACGAGAAATATTCTGGTTTCTTGCTATATTCGTATGAGGACAAGATGAGATTTGGTTCAGCTGTAAAACTTGAAATAAGTGATTATACTCCAAGGGATATTATCGATATCGTCCATGAGTTACATTATATATGTTTAAACGAAGAAAAATCAGGAAGCCTACCAAGAATGAATTTCCTGAAAAATAATGTAGACAACCAGCCTATGATTTCTGATTTAAATAGTATGCTATTAGACGCAATTAAGACGGTAGTACCAAGTGTGAGCCTATCATATTTTATGGAAGATGATGGAGGTATATTAATAGAACCAGCAAAAGAAGACAGTGTAGAGATGATTTATGATAGAAGAAGTTATTTACTTGATTCTTATTCAATTGAATCTATTGGTCAGAAACTTAATGAGATTGATTGTATTGATGTATCAAGGGTTTCAATAAGACCAAGGTCTGACAGAGGAAGCCAAATCAGCTTACTTAAAATCTTAGACTATAGTACTGAATATCGCAGAAAAGATTATTGTTTATATAAAGGAAAATGGGCAAGTTTCAATAAGTCTTATATGGATTTTATTGAGCGAGAAATAGTTAAGGTTAATGAGTGTGCAATCTTCATTCCAGGTTATAATCTCACTGATAAAGCCTTAGAAAAAGGAAGGGAGATTCAAGCATCAGATATAGAAGAGTATGACCAAGTTGCATATGCGGAATATCCTTTTAACATTTTCTTAAAGGATGAATTCAATTTTATTTTACTTGATAGAAAGAAGGGGCAACATTTTTATAAAAATGTTGAGTTTGCTGACCTTTATGATGTTAAAGAGAATGCCTTAATTCATGTCAAAATAGGAAGTACTCCTGATATACGTTACTGTATTCAGCAATCGATTCACAGTGCTGAAATATTTAATACCCAAAGTGATGCATTAGAAGTTCATGGTATAGATAGAGTTAAAAAAGTCTCAATGCTTTTAGTGCTACAGTCTGAAAATATTATTCTAGAAGATGGAACAATCGATTTTTCAATTAACAAATCAATTTACCTCAAGATAGAAATCATCGAGTGGTTAACAAAGATGAGGATGTTAGGATATATCCCTGAGATTTTAATTGCCAAGGATTTAAGAGAAACCAAAAGTAAGCCAAAGGAAGAGATTGCTACAACATAATGGAGCTTATTAGGATGTTGCAGCGGGGGTAGTTATCCCTTGGTTTCGAACAGTATTCTATAATTTAGTTAAATTTATTTGTGTTATATTTACTGACAATAACAGAGGAGGAATAAATTATGGAAGAACAAGTTATAAATTTAGGTACAAGACTTGCAGAAGCTTTAGATAAAAGCTCGTATAGTTGGGTTAGTACTAAAATAACGCAAGCAAAGGAAAAAAAAGAAGAAGGTGAGAAACAACTCATTTATGATGAAATAATCTCTAATTTATTGCAAGATAAAATGGAATTAGAAATGGTAGCACGTGAATATAAAGCCCTATACGAAAAAATTACTATTAGCGACGATGACATTGAGCATCTTCAGAAAACTATTAAACATGTAGTTGAATTATTTAGCACTTCACCAACATTAAATAGCGGTCAAGTTGAAGTGTTAATTAGTTTAGTAAATAAAGACACCTTAAAGACAATGCAATTGTTGGGTTTTAACTATAAAGAAGCAATTGGACAACCATTGACTGAAGTATGCGCAAGTGCTATTCATAGAAGTTTAGGGGGAGGTAAAAATGGCGGTGGAAAAAATCAAAAAAATAGATAGTAAGAAGCTCTGTCATTAATAAGAAAAGTGAAATAGATGGACGATATTAAAATGTATTTTTCTTATAGTGAATTACCAAACCTACCCTTTTACAGAGCAGAAATATATAGAACCTCATTTAGATACATCACGGAGAACCGTATCATAAGTGAGGTTACTAAAAAGTAAGTGGTATAAGTGCCACTATAACATTAATTTTTGAAATTTAAAAAAGAAACTATATTAAATAAGGACTGATGAAATGAGCAACCAAAATCAATTAGAAAAAGCTGTCCGCAGCGCTAAAGCTTCACTTGCCGTTGAAGGGCTTTATGTAACAGCCGAAGAAGAAGCTCTTATTCTAGAACATCTAGAAGGCAAAATTACAGAAGAAGAATTTCATAAACGAGCGTTAGAGCTAATCAATAAGTAAGCCTGTTTCTCAAAATTTGAGAATGGGTTATGTTCACATCTATCTACCGACTAGAGGATTGGTTCTGGATAGAATGAGTAAATTGGAGAAAAACGAAAAACGATGATTTTGTTTCTCAGGTTTTTTTGGACTATTTCCCAAAAACAAAATCATCGCTAATCGCATAAAATAGTTGTACTTGAGGGTTGTAGTGCAAATCACTTAATTTAAAGGTAGTTTCTTAAGTTCCAAAATCAAAAGAAATATTCATTATGCATTCTCTACTCACTTATATTATGGGCTATCCCGGAACTTGTATCTCTTTTCCTAGTTTTTTTAATATGATAAAAGCAAAATAGAAAACAAAAAAATCAAACAACAAATTCCATACTTTAAAACTAATTAGCCAACCTCCATAATAAGCTAACCACTGAGCCGGAAATCCCAAAAAATAGTGAGACTCTTCAATTTGAATCCCAATTCTAGGAACCAAAGAAAAGATAACAACTGTAATGAGACTGAGATAGTGTATTTTTTTCACAATATTCCTCTTTTCTATAAATCTTCTGCAATGGCAAAATCCTCTGACACCTCATAAAGGGTTCGCTAACCTGTAACAACGCAAGAACCAATGATGTGAATAATGCCGTAGTCGAATCCTTCCATTCCTCGCAATAGGCGTAAGAATTCAGCACCCAATCAAGGGTGAAACGAAACGTACATGCACTACTACAATTATACATGACCTTTTACAAAATAAATGAAACTGCCACATCCCCGTCGAATTCAGGGCTGTGGCAGTTTCATTTTCTTCTTTTATTTTGCAAATTAGAATTTATATTGATAGTTTTTAATTTCCCAATCATGAACAGTTGTGCGGTAGTCGTCCCACTCTGCTTTTTTCGCAGCTACATATTCATTGAATACATGTTCTCCAAGCGTTTTAAGACCAATTTCTCCAGCTTCCAATTCAGCAATTGCTGCTTCTAATCCAGCCGGTAAACTGTCAATTCCAAGCTCTTTTCGACGTGCATCTGTCATATGGAAGATATCCTCGTTGATTGGAGCGGGTGCTTGTAATCCTTTTTCTACACCATCTAAACCTGCAGAAGCAATGACTGCAAAAGTTAAATATGGATTAGAAGAAGGATCTGGACAACGTAACTCAACACGCGTACCCATTCCACGTGCTGCAGGAATACGAATTAACGCTGAACGGTTTGAAGCAGACCAAGCAAGGTAGCAAGGAGCTTCATAACCTGGTACCAAACGTTTGTAAGAGTTTACTAGAGGGTTTGTAATCGCAACAAAACCTTTCATATTCTCTAATAATCCAGCAATAAATGAATATGCTTCATTTGAAAGTTGTAATTCATCAGACTCATCAAAGAATAGATTTTCTCCATCTTTAAAGAATGACATGTTAACATGCATTCCTGAGCCGTTGATTCCAAAAACTGGTTTCGGCATAAATGATGCATGCAATCCAAACTGAGCTGCAATTGTTTTAACAACCCATTTGTATGTTATTGCTAAATCTGCTGCACCTAAAGCGTCAGCATATTTAAAGCTAATTTCATGTTGTCCTTCTGCAACTTCATGGTGAAGAGCTTCAATTGTGAATCCCATTGCTTTTAATGTTTTGAAAATTTCAACTCGAACTTTTTCTCCTAAATCTTTTGGAGACGGCTCAAAGTATCCGCCTAAATCACCTAGTTCTGTAGTTGGATATCCTTTTTCATCTGTTTTGAATAAGAAAAATTCTAATTCGGGACCAACAGAAATGGTATAGCCTTTTTCAGCAGCACGTGCAACTGTTTTCTTAAGAACGTTACGTGTATCGCCCTCAAACAATGTTCCATCCGTATTTGTAACAGAGCAAAGGAAACGTGCTTCTGCATAACCTTCTGTTTCAGTCCAAGGCATCACTGCGAACGTATTTAAATCAGGTAATAAGTAACAATCCGATTTATTAATAGGGGAAAAACCTTTAATAGATGAACCATCTAACATGATTTTACCCTCTACAGCATCGTCTAATTGATCTGTAGTGATCGTAATATTTTTTAAGATGCCTTCAATGTCAACAAATTGAAGATGTAATAGTTCTACATTTTTTTCTTTAATTGTACTCTGAATTTGTTCTACTTGTCCTACTTGTTCTAACGTAATTTGAGCCATGATATATAACCTCACATTTTCAGTTCTTTTTTCTCACATTGATTTAAATTATAAATAATTTATAACTTTTGCACAATGGTTTTTGTAATTTTAAAATATTCCAGCAGGAAGTGATATGGATAAAAACTGATAAAAAGAACGTACAATAGTCGGAATCAAATATTCGATGATGGAGTGTAAGGGGTTTTAGGAGGCGTTAATAGAATAAAGACTCTATGTGTTTTAATGGATAAAAAAATATTTGCTAGTTTATTTATATTATAGTTAAGTAGGTGTGGAAATTTTTAATTTATATTGGAGTTGCTATACAATGAAGTATTTCACTTACGATTTATTGACAACAATTAACCATGAAGGTTTAAATGAGGAAAAAATTGAAGCTGCCGAACAACAATGGAATAATAATAGTGTTTTATACGCAAAAACTTTTCAAAGTCTAATTGATAGATTACCTTTTGAGGTTTACGATCGATTTAATGGTTTTGGGTTCCATGAGTATCAGTTAGAAAAGTTGGCTCTCGGTCATACTAGTTTATTGCATACAAATATTGATTTAATTCTTGAGAATGATAATGAACGTTGGAAACTTTCTTTTATCAACATTTCAAATTTCAAATTTAATCATTTAAATCAAGGTGCTATAAACCCGATATTCAATCCTACTTTAGATTCTTGGGTACAAGAAGAATTCTTATCAGTTGATGATGATACTTTGAGCTTCGAAGTATTGTTTGCATCAGGTGCTAACATTCAAATATATTTTAAAAACAATAATATTACGATGGAAAAGTTATAATTAGATCAAGTTTCCAAGACGGTAAGTAAAAGCATGACAATTTCACAAAGTTAAGACGCTTATTCATAGGCTCAAGGATCGGTTTCTGGGCTTGTATAAAGAAAGGCAACCGATTCTGTGTTTACTTAGGAATAAAATTAAATGAATCAATTTAAAGCCCTGCTTAGAGGGCTATTTTTTTTACATGTATGAAAAATAGCGGAGATTGAATTTTTTTAGTAAGCAGAGATGTTTTCAACGAGTCTCCGTTTCAACCCCTTTTTATAGATTAATACATAATAGTACGCAATCAAATTAAGGTTAGATACCATTTTCCAGGGCTTTAAAAGGGTAGTTAGTTTACGGTTTTTTAACAAAATTTTCATAAAGCCAACATGTTTACAAGTTACGGTAGAAGTAATAAAGGAAAGGAAGGAACTGCAACTGAGGATTTTTTTGATAACCATAGTTGAGAGATAAGTTCTAAAGTAGCTGTAAGGGGGGATTTGAATGGACATTATAAAACGCATATGTAATGGGAAAATTGTAACGCCAAATGAAATTATCGAGAATGGAACAATCGTGATAGAAGGCAATACGATTGTAAATATTGAGAGAAATAAAATCTCTCCAGTGGACTTAAATGACATTGACGCCGCTGGGATGTGGGTATTCCCCGGACTAATCGATAGTCATAGTGATGCGATCGAGCAAGAAATACAGCCAAGGCCAACGAGTGTCATGCCTGTTTCCAGTGCATTCTACGAATTGGAAAGAAAATTAGCAGGTCAAGGGATTACTACCATGTACCATTCGTTAAGTTTAAATTATACAGAAAGCAATGGGAATTGGGTACGCCGTAATCATAACGTTGAAGCCATTATTAAGAAAATTCTTGAGTTGACGAAAGAGCAATCATTAATAAGAAATAAGATACATCTTCGTTATGAACTTAGAAATATTGAAGGCTATCCAGTCGTTGAAGAGTTACTGAAAAGGAACCTCATTGACCAGGTGTCCTTTATGGATCACACTCCCGGCAAAGGGCAGTGGCATGATATCGAGATTCAGAAAAAGAAGTTTATGAAGCAGTTAAATCTAACTTCTGAAGAAGCGGATCTCCATATTTTAGAACTGCAGCATGATACAAATCTGAATTTTGATGCTATTAAAGACTTGGCAGACCTTGCTTATCAAATGGGAATTCCGCTTGCTTCCCATGATGATGATACGATTGAAAAAATAAAAATGCTGGAAACATGGAAAGCGGCAATTAGTGAATTTCCAATTTCTTTAGAGATTGCTGAAGAAGCAAGAAGAAGAGGCTTTTATGTTGTCGTAGGCGCTCCAAATCTCCTTTTAGGCGGGTCACATAATAAGAATCTATCCTCTTTCGAAGCCATACAAGCAGGACTAGTCGATATTCTTTGTTCGGATTACTACCCTGGATCCTTATTGCACGGAATCTTCTATTTATATAATCGCGGCCATGATTTAGTCGATGCTGTAAAGCTTGCTACTCTAAATCCGGCAAAGTCATTAGGTTTAGCAGATTTTACAGGCTCCATTGAGATAGGAAAGCGGGCAGATATCCTAATAATCGATGATGAGAAAAATCAGCCGAAGCTACATAAGACGATCCTTGATGGTGAGGTCATTTATCAAATTCAGTATCGGAATTTAGAAAAATCAATCGTGAAATAATACCATTATGAAGCTTTTAAAAATGATAGAAGTAAGACGACGTGCCTTGTTCATCGCCAGCATCTGGCCACTGCTGGAAAGGTGTAGGACCGGATGACGTTTCCTGAGCCGATTTTCTGATTTAATGCGTTTGGAGAAGAAAAGAAAGTCACTATACTACCGGTCAGCTGCATAGCGACTTTCAAACATGGTTTATTTTTAAAGAAGTCAGAGAGATCATTCTACGATCCATTAATTTCGGATCAGATAGTCAAATGCTCCTAAAGCTGCGTTAGCTCCAGATCCCATCGAAATAATAATCTGATTATACGGACCATCTGTACAGTCACCTGCAGCAAACAATCCAGATACGTTCGTAGCTCCATGCTTATCTATTACAATTTCACCGATGCGATTGCGTTCAACGGTCTCGGCTAACCAATCTGTATTTGGCACAAGCCCGATTTGAACAAATACACCTTGTAATTCGATATGCTTCTCTTCTTCTGTATCACGCTCAACATAGGTAATACCATTTACATTATCTGTACCAGTAATTTCTTTTGTTTGAGCGTTCTTAATGACAGTTACGTTAGGAAGGCTGTACAGACGTTTTTGTAGGACATCGTCAGCTTTTAGCTCTGGGTTAAACTCAATAACAGTTACATGCTTCACAATACCTGCGAGATCAATTGCTGCCTCAATACCAGAATTACCGCCGCCAATTACCGCTACGTCTTTTCCTTCAAATAATGGACCGTCACAGTGAGGGCAGTATGCGACACCTTTGTTTTTGAACTCTTGTTCACCAGGCACGCCAACATTGCGCCAACGAGCACCTGTTGAAACGATGACACTTTTACTTTTTAGTACAGCGCCGCTTTCGAGTTCAAGTTCAAAAAGATCTTTCTTTTCGATACGGTTGGCACGCTGTAAATTCATGACATCAATATCGTACTCTTTCACATGCTCTTCAAGGCTTGCAACGAGTTTAGGACCTTCAGTACGCTTCACACTGATAAAGTTCTCAATGCTCATCGTGTCTTGGACCTGACCGCCAAACCGTTCAGCAACAATGCCTGTACGAATACCTTTGCGCGCCGCATAGATCGCTGCACTTGCACCGGATGGGCCGCCTCCAACAACAAGCACATCGTATGGATCTTTATTAGAAAGCTCTGATGCATCCGCACCTTTACCCATCTTGGCAAGAATTTCTTCAAGTGATATACGGCCGCCACTGAAGAATTCACCATCTAAGAAAACCGATGGTACTGCCATGACATTTTTGCTTTCTGCTTCTTCTTTGAACGCCGCACCATCAATCATCGTGTGCGTAATGCCAGGATTGAGAATGCTCATCACGTTTAGTGCTTGTACAACGTCAGGGCAGTTGTGGCAGCTAAGGCTGATGTAAGATTCGAAGTGGTATTCACCGCTAATGTTTTTAATTTGATCAATAACGTTCTGATCAACCTTTGGCGCTCTTCCGCTAACCTGCAGCAAAGCTAATACTAATGAAGTAAATTCGTGGCCTAAAGGAACACCGGCAAATGTGACGCCAGTATCTTCGCCGACACGATTTACACTAAAGCTCGGCGTTCTCGTTAATTGTGTTTTCTCAACTGTAATTTTAGATGACATGGAAGCTAGCTCATCAACGAGAGCTAGCATGTCATTTGATACGTTATCGGAGCCAGTACTTACTTTCAGCACTATATCACTTTCAAGTAGTTGAAGGTATTGATTTAATTGTGCCTTAATATCTGCTTCAAGTACCATTTACCGCACTCCTTATAACTTTCCTACAAGATCAAGGCTAGGCTTAAGTGTTTCAGAACCTTCCTGCCATTTAGCCGGGCAAACTTCACCTGGATTATTGCGAACATACTGTGCTGCTTTAACCTTGTTAACAACAATACTTGCATCACGGCCAATGCCACCTGCGTTAATTTCAGCAGCTTGGATGATACCGTCTGGATCGATGATAAACGTACCGCGATCAGCAAGACCTTCTTCTTCGTTTAGAACATCGAAGTTGCGAGAGATTGTTTGAGATGGATCTCCGATCATGGCATATGTAATTTTGCCAATCTTTTCTGAAGAATCGTGCCATCCTTTATGTGTAAAATGAGTATCTGTTGAAACGGAATATACTTCAACTCCAAGTTCCTTCAAAGTAGCATACTCGTTTTGTAAGTCCTCAAGCTCAGTAGGGCAAACGAAAGTAAAGTCAGCTGGGTAAAAACAGAATACACTCCACTGACCTTTTAGAGTCTCGTCAGTAACATCGATAAACTCACCATTTTTGTAAGCTTTTGCGTTGAATGGTTTTACTTCAGATCCGATAATAGACATAATAAATCTTCCTCCTAGATGTAGTTTGAGAAATAACATAAAGTGAATACTTTAGTTATCTATAATTATTCTAATTACATATTTATTATTAAGTAGGATTTGTTTTTTGTCAAGAAAAAATATAAATTTGTTTTTTGTTTTTATATTGAATGCAATAGATTAATAATAAGTCCCGAAATGGAATGCTTGGTCCGGTTAGAAGGAGAAATGGTAGATTCGTATTAGTACATAAACTCAGTCACACTCTAAGTGAGTGGATGGAAATTGTAAAGGTCAATAAACAGGTAAAGGGAAGAGACATTTTAATAATTTTTCTCTTTCCCTTTATATAACTAACCAAAAGGTGAACAAGACTCTAAATTTCGCGAAATATACTTTCTAAATCCTTGTATCCTCTAACATCATCCCTCTTTGGATCGTCGGATTCTACCGTCCACTCTTTATTAATAGGAGCTAACTCTCCATTGTTGTTTTTTATATAGGGGATATGGATATGAAAGGTTTTACCGTCTTTTTTAACTGTATAACCCATATAGTATCGTTCAGCTTGTCCTTCTTCTTCAAAAATGCCGACATTTTCTATACCGAATTTATCTATATAATGCTCAAATGACTGTTGTAATTCATTAATAATTTGTTCTCTTGATAAATAATCCATCAATTTTGCTCCCTTCCTAATAAAAATCATATAGTTAATATGTCTCTCTCTGTTTTTATTAAACGTTCAACATCATAAAAAGTCAGGATTAATTTAACAAAAAACTCGAATATTTGGTAAAATTATTTCAATTAACTTGATAATGAATTACCGACAATTGACTTACTCAAGCACTTTCTTTGATGGAAAAGGTATAATAAATTAGCAGAAGCAAACATTAAAAAAAGTTGCAATGTGCTTTATAGAATGTGAAAAACGTTTATGATTTCTGTTTTCATATAAAGGGAAAACAATAAAAGACAAGAAAATCAAAGGAGGAACCATGACAAAAAGTAAACAAACAGAATGGAACTTCGACAACACCTACGCCCGCCTGCCAAAATCATTTTTTTCCGACACCAACCCAACTCCTGTAAACTCACCAGAACTCGCCATTTTCAATGATCAATTGGCAGAGTCTTTGGGTTTAAACGCAGAGGCACTAAATACCGAAGACGGCGCGGCGATGTTTGCTGGAAACGAGATCCCAGAAGGGGCTTCGCCTCTTGCGCAAGCTTATGCGGGGCATCAATTCGGGCACTTTACGATGTTGGGTGACGGACGCGCGGTGCTCTTAGGGGAGCAGATTTCGCCTAAAGATGAGAGGTTTGATATTCAGCTGAAGGGGTCAGGCAGAACGCCTTTTTCTCGCGGGGGTGATGGTCGGGCGGCGCTGGGGCCGATGCTTCGCGAATACATTATTAGCGAAGCGATGCATGCGCTTGGTATTCCTACCACCCGCAGTCTGGCAGTTGTGACAACTGGTGAGCCAGTCATCCGTGAAACCGAGCTACCTGGTGCCATACTAACCCGTGTGGCTGCCAGTCATCTCCGCGTTGGGACTTTTGAATACGCGGCGAGATTGGGCAATGTAGAAGAGCTTCAGGTTCTGGCTGACTATGCAATCAAGCGTCATTATCCAGATATTGAAGATAATGAAGACCGATATCTTTCGCTTCTTGAAGAAGTGATCAAACGTCAGGCTGAGCTTATTGCCAAATGGCAGCTGGTTGGTTTTATTCATGGGGTGATGAACACTGATAACGTGACGATTAGCGGAGAAACGATCGATTATGGACCTTGTGCCTTTATGGATACTTATGATCCGGAAACAGTGTTTAGTTCCATTGACGTTCAAGGCCGTTATGCTTATGGCAACCAGCCATTGATTGGCGGATGGAATCTTGCACGATTTGCTGAGACGCTTTTGCCGCTTTTACATGAGAATCAGGATCATGCTGTCGAATTGGCTCAGGAAAAGATTTCAGACTTTAGCAACCTCTATCAATCCCATTGGCTCAAGGGAATGAGAGCAAAACTGGGGTTATTTAACGAAGAAAAAGAGGATGAAGCGCTTATAAATGATCTTCTCAGTATGATGAAGGAGCATCGGGCGGACTATACCAACACCTTCCGAGCTTTAACTTTTGAAAAACACGATGATACAGCCCTGTTTGGGATCCCGGAATTTACTCAGTGGCATGAGCGCTGGCATGTGAGACTGAGCAGACAACAGGAATCGAAAGACTCTGTCAATCAATTGATGCAAAACAGCAATCCTGCAGTTATCCCGCGGAACCACCGGGTAGAAGAAGCATTAGAAGCCGCAGTGGAAAATGGAGACTATAGCGTGTTGGGAAAGCTGTTGGATGTTCTTTCAAAGCCTTATGCTCACTCCGCCGAACAGGAAGAATACTGTGCAGTTCCTAAGTCAGCAGCCCCTTACCAAACTTTTTGCGGTACCTGATAGAAAGAACTTTACTATTACCGAATGCAGCCCTCATGGCGGCATTCTTTTTTATTGAGAAAAAGCCACTACTCAGCTTGAAGCACATTAATAAACGTCTCAACACTTCTTTTATTTTTCATGATGGGCAAATAAACATAAGATAACGTTCGGGTAAAGGTTTGGTTTTTTAATGGAATGATGGAGAGATCCCCGGATTTTACTTCCCTTTCTATTACACTATTGGACAAAAGAGATAGTCCCATCCCGTTAAGAATGCATTCTTTTATTCCTTGACTGCTGCTGATCGTAAGAATTGATTTTACTTTTAACCCATTTGAACGGATAAAGTGGTTTAAATATTCTCGTGTGCCTGAACCTTCTTCTCTCGTAACCCATTCCCTGTTGTGAAGGTCAGCCGTTGTCACTTTTTTCTGATGAGCAAGCGGATGATCGTTGGAAGATACGATGGACAGCTTATCTTCCATAAATGGATGGACTGACACTTCTTTCTCATCCGTTTGTCCTTCAATTAAACCAATGTCTACTTTAATCATTCGCACGTATTGAACAATCTCGTTTGTATTTCCAATGACCACTTTCAGGGTAAGCTGCGGGAAGTCTTTTTGAAGCCGAGACAGAAAAGCAGGCAAAATATACTCTCCGATTGTAAAGCTGGCCCCAATGATCAATTCTCCCTGTACATCATTATGATGGACTAAGATATCTTCTTTCGTCTGTTCATACATCGTAATCATTTGCTTGGCGCGATTGTACAAAATTTCACCGGTAGGCGTGATTTGTACGGATTTAGGAGACCGTACAAACAGCTTCGTTTGAAATTCCTTTTCTAAATTTTTTATATGCAAGCTTACACTCGGCTGTGAAATATGAAGGATTTCCGAAGTCTTTGTGAAATTACCCACTTCTACCAGGGTGACGAATGTTCGTAAAGCATCGTAATACACGTTCACTCCTCCTTATTATTAGTGAAACTAATAATAACAATCATTTATATATATTTCACTAATGATTATTCCTTCTATAAAGTATAAAGGGAGAACACAAAGGAAGTGAACGAACATGGGTAAGGCGATCGAAAGTGTCAAACCACATATATCGATTCCTAATATGAAGGGGACAGGAATTACATTAGTGATCGCGTTAGCCGCTATGTATTTATCTCATTTTCCTTTTTTATCAATGATGGGCCAATTGGTCATTGCCATATTATTAGGAATGATTTGGAGGGCAGCATTTGGCCTTCGTGAGAATCTTCAGCCGGGCGTAGCTTTTTCCAGCAGGAAGCTATTAAGGATGGGAATTATTTTATTAGGAATGAGAGTCAATGCAACGGACATTTATCATGCCGGAAGCAGCGTGTTTCTGCTTGCAGTTATTGTGATCGCATTTGCTCTTATTGTTGTTTATGGATTAACTCGCATGTTTGGAGTGGAAAAGAGATTAGGGATTCTTACGGCTTGCGGAACGGCTATTTGCGGGGCAGCAGCCGTAGTGGCCATTGCACCGCAAATCAAGGCAACGAAAGAGGAAACGGCAATAGGGGCTGCTGTTGTTGCTATATTAGGTACATTTTTCACATTGGCTTATACAGTCATGTATCCCATTTTGAATTTATCCCCGACCGGATATGGAATATTTGCTGGCGGAACATTGCATGAAATCGCTCACGTGATTGCAGCCGCAGAGCCTGATGGTGCTGCAGCAGTTGATATGGCAGTCGTCGTAAAACTAACAAGAGTGGCATTATTGGTTCCTATCGCATTAATCATTGGTTTTTTCATTCAAAGAGGCAGTAAGGAGAATACCAAGTTTACCTGGTCCGCGGTTCCATGGTTCATATTTGGATTTCTTGCGATGAGTATGTTCAATATGCTCGGAATTGTTTCTGAGTCGGCCGCTGGCATTCTTGTTAAGATCGCTTATTTGTTAATCGGAATGGCCATGGCCGGACTAGGGATGAATGTCGAAATAAAAGCATTTCGAAAAGCAGGAATTAAAGCTTTTGGAGCAGGCCTTATCGGATCGGTGCTTTTAGCGGGGGTAGGGTATGGTTTAGTGTTTTTATTTCATTTGAATTGACCGCGATTCGTTAGATAAATATTTCAAACTCTTTCGCTTCCCTTCCAGCTCTTAACCAAAAATTTGTGCAGCAATCCCGAATAATGTTTTGTTTCTAGGTGGCAAAGTAACAGAATTGATTACCATTATTGGGGGTTGATTCACTTTAACAAATCCCCTTTTCTTCAAAAATAACATAAACTCATCTTTACCTGCTGGCACATCAATTCTTAATTTCCCCTGATACTCTGAAGATAATTTATCTATTAGAAGTGATGCTGTTTGGTGGTCAGATGCTACAATAGGACCTAATATAAGATTTATTGGTCCTAGAATGGAAAGTCCGTAACCTATAATTGTTCCATTTTTATCTTTTACAACAAAACACTTTTCAGACTGTTTTATTCTATTCATAAGAAAATGACTTCTTCTATCTCCAAAGGCTTCCTCATCAAGCTTAAGAATGTTATTAAAATTAACTCCATTAAACTCTTCAATGATAACATCACTGTTATTCAACGGTTTAGTAGTATCTATATAGTTTTCACAAAGATACTTATGAACACTATCAGCAGTTTTAAAGCCCATTTTTTCATATAAGGGTTTTCCTTCTTCTGTTGCAATTAGCATAATAGAAGTGTCTTTAGAAACACTTTCTATACATTTCAATGTAGCTGTTTTCCCTAAGCCCAAGCCTCTATATTCTTTATTAACAATGACCATTCCGATTGAAGCTAAATTAGTATCGTAAGGAATTATTGCAGCACTTGAGACGATGTGCCCCTCAGTATTTTTATGTCCGAATATTTTACCAGATGACATAACAGTCCCGATTTCATGTTCATCATAATCCCAGCCAACTGATGCGGAAAGTTTAATTAACCCAGGAACATCATTATGATCATATTGGACTAATTCTGATATTGTTTTACCGTATTTCACCATTAAGATGTCTCCTTCTTTATTTATCAATCTTTATAGAAAAAAGGCTGATTTAAAAGATTTGATTCAAACTTAAGACTCTTTATTGTTAAGTTACTATTATACAGTTTGGCTGGTGTTGTTGTAGCATATTATACAATATGGTATTGGCTATAGCTGAAGGGAAATATAGTTATAGGCCTATGAAAACTTTAGCTATTTATTTTACTGAATCACTGCTTCAATGATTTTTTCAATAGCGAGCCTTTCCTTCAGACCGATACTTTACTCATTAGTGCAGCAAAAACAAACGCAGCTCGATTGAAAAATGTTTCGTTGACGAATGAAACAATTTAGCACAAGATATTTATAGTTACTAGAATTAGCTTCCTAGATAATTAATGTGGAGGGAATCGGTATGCTGCATTCTCGGATGATTTCTATTTTGCAAGAACTGATGGCAACCTCGTCAACTGTGACAAGCGAGCATTTGGCGAACATCAATCAAGTTACATCTAGAACGGTTAGAAATGATATGAAGGAATTGGACCGATTGCTTTCTGAACATGGAGCTGCCATTCATTCTGTTAGAGGAACGGGCTATGAGCTTAAGATTTTTGATGATCGATCTTTTTATAAGCTATTAAAAGAAGAGACTCACTTTTTCAATCGTGGGATCATCCCAACTCTCCCGGAAGAGCGTACACAGTATTTAATCAGGCGTCTACTTCTTGCTGATCAATATATTAAGCTTGAGGACTTAGCCGATGAATTGTATGTCAGCAAATCGACCGTCCAAAATGATTTGCGGGAAATCAAGAAAACGTTTCAAAACTATGGAGTTGTCTTGGAAAAACGACCCAATTACGGGTTGAAAGCAAAAGGGAATGAGTTGAAGCTGCGCTATTGTATGGCGGAACATATTTTTAATCGACGGGAAGTAAAATCAAATTTGTTTGATGAGCGGATTTCAATTTTGCCTTCAGATGAAATATCGGCCATCCGCCATCATATTCTGGAGCATATAAAAGCTACTCACATTACATTATCGGATATTGGCCTGAATAATTTGATTATTCATATCGCGATTGCATGTAAGCGCATACGAAATGAGAATTATGTGTCGATCTATCCGGATGATCTAAAAGACATCGTCAAGCAAAAGGAATATGAAGTCGCAGTTCAAATTGTAAAAAGCATTGAATACGATCTACATCTTGTTTTTCCGGAGGCAGAGACAGCTTATATTGCCATTCACCTCCTGGGTACTAAACTAGCAAGCTATAAGAGTGAAAAAGAGTTAGAGCTTCAAAGCTTTATTGGTCAAGATATCTATGATCTGACAAGGACGATACTAGAAACCATTGAAAATGAGTTAAAACTTGATATTAAAAATGATCAAGAGCTTCTTACGGGTTTGAGCCTCCATTTAAAGCCTGCCATTAATCGGTACAGGTATGAGATGAACCTCAGAAATCCGATGCTTGATGAAATCAAAGCAAATTATCCTTTAGCATTTGAAGCTGGAATTCTTGCGGGTATGGTGTTAAAAGAAAAATTAGGAATTGAAATGCACGAAAATGAAATTGGCTATCTTGCCCTGCATATAGGAGGGGCGATTGAAAGGAAAAAAATAAGCAATAAGCCAAAGCGATGCATTATTGTTTGTGCATCTGGAGCAGGAAGCGCAAGGCTCCTGCATTATAAGCTGAAGTCTAAATTTGGGACGAGCCTTACAATTTTGGGAACGACACCGTATTACAAGCTAAATCAGATGTCGCTCGATTCCCTGGATTTTATTGTGACTACGATTCCCATTTCTGAAGCTCTGCCTTTGCCGGTTATCGAAGTAAATACGATTTTGGGCGGAAATGACCTGGACAAGGTAGAATCGTTTATCCATAAGATAGAAGACAAACCTTTCGAATATACAAAAGAAAAGTTAGTATTTCTCCAGCAAACCTTCGACACAAGGGATGAAGTACTGAATTTCTTAGGCGAGCAGCTCGAGCAATTAGGACTCGTAAGTGAAGCGTTTATTGATTCTGTTTTTGAAAGAGAAGCTGTATCGCCTACATGTTTTGGCAATCTGACAGCCATCCCCCATCCGATCATGCCGCAGTCGGACACAACGTTTTGGGCAATTTGCACGTTGCAAAAACCAATTGAATGGGCGGATAAACGAGTCCAATTTGTCTGTTTGTTATCCGTTGAAAAAAACACCGACGCTGATTTGCAACACATGTATGACTTGTTGGGGGGCATCATCGATGATGTATCGCTCGTCAAGCGTCTATTGAAATGTAAAACCTATCCGGAGTTTATTTCGATGTTTCAAAAAAAACAATCCTGTGTGTAAAGCCGGGATTGTTTTTTAATCTTTTTCCGCAGTCAAAGGAAAAAGATTGTGTGTAAATGTAAGCGTTATTATATTACGATTTGAATAGAAAGAAACATGAAGCCCAAGCATTTTACTATGGCGGGCTGACATATTTTCTACTATCTATTGGAGGGGATACAGATGAATATTTTACTATGTTGTGCAGCAGGAATGTCGACCAGTTTACTCGTAACAAAGATGGAAAAAAGCGCTCATGAACAAGGTGTGGACTGTAAAATTTGGGCTGTTCCGGGAGATGCCGTCAGAAAACATATCGATGAAGCAGATGTGTTATTGCTTGGACCGCAAGTAAGATATTTGCTGCCGCAATTAAAAAAATTAGGAGAGGAAAAAGGGGTTCCTGTCGATGTCATTAATTCGGTCCATTATGGGACTTGCAACGGCGGTGAAGTTTTAAAATATGCTAACCAGCTAGTTGCAGTAAAGTAAGCAAGGGGAGTGTTCTCTATGAATAAAGTAAATCTCTTTTTAGAAAATAGAGTAATGCCCATTGCTGGCCGGATAGCAGGACAAAGGCATTTATTGGCATTGCGTGACGGTATTGTTCTCACAATGCCACTTATTATCGTCGGCTCTCTATTTTTAATCTTAAGCAATTTGCCAATTCCGGCTTATTTAGACATGATGGCCCGTTTGTTTGGCGACGAGTGGTCTGTGAAGCTGTCCTACCCGGTTGGCGTGACATTTGACATTATGGCCCTTGTTGCCTGTTTCGGAATTGCCTATCGCTTAGCGGAACGATACGAGGTCGATGCATTGTCATCAGGCGCAATTGCCGTTGCTGCCTTTCTGTTGGCAACTCCGTACGAGGTTCCGTTTTTACAGGAAGGTTCCGACACTCCGATTATGGTAGACGGGGGAATTCCAGTCGTATTGATGGGCAGCCAAGGTTTATTTGTGGCGATGATCATCGCTCTTTTCTCGACTGAAGTATTCCGCTTTGTGATTAAAAAGAATATTGTCATCAAGATGCCGGACGGAGTGCCTCCAGCGGTAAGCCGGTCATTTATTGCTCTTATTCCCGGTTTTCTCATTATTACGATCATATGGATCTTGCGTTTAATCGTTGAGCAAACCAGTTTTGGAAATTTGCATAACGTTGTCGGTGATGTGCTGGGACAGCCAATGAGTGTACTTGGAGGAAGCCTCATCGGAAGTTTAATTGCCATGTTGATTATGATGGTCCTTTGGGCTTGCGGGTTGCACGGATCGAATATCGTTCTTGCCGGGATTATGGCTCCGATTTATTATGCGGCCATGGATGAAAACCGCTTAGCCTTCCAAAGCGGAGAAGAGCTGCCGAATGTTTTCACACTACAGTTCTTTGAAGTATGGATTAATGTGGGCGGAAGCGGGGCAACATTGGCTCTTGTGGTGGCGATGGTCATCTTTGCGAAAAGCCAGCAAATGAAGTCGTTGGGAAGACTCGCTGTTGGTCCGGCTTTCTTTAACATCAATGAACCGATTATCTTCGGGATGCCGATTGTCATGAATCCGTTGCTGTTAATTCCTTTTATTTTTACTCCGCTTGTCACTATTGTTACGACGTATATTGGCATGTCGACCGGATTAGTCGCTAAGCCTGCTGGTATCGCGGTACCTTGGACCATGCCGCCTATCGTCTCTGGATACTTGGCAACAGGAGGAAGCATATCGGGTGCTATCTTGCAGGTGTTCAATTTCTCCATATCGTTAGCGATTTATTATCCATTCTTAAAAATGTGGGATAAGCAAAAAGTAAAAGAAGAAAATGCTTCTGAAGAGACAAGTGATATATCAGTAGAAAAAACTCAGGAAGAACGAGTGATGTAAGGAGGAACATGAAATGGAAAACCTACAAGAACAGATTTTTCAGCTTATTCTTCATGGCGGGAATGGAAAAAGCTTAGCAATGGAAGCGATTACTTCAGCTAAAGGAGGAAAATGGGCTGATGCAAGAGAGAAACTCGATCAAGCATCAAACGAGTTGAATAAAGCACATTATATCCAAACATCATTAATCCAAGGAGAAATCAAAGGAGAAGCCGCTGAAATTTCTCTCTTAATGATTCATGCCCAAGACCACTTAATGAATGCAATGACAGTGAAGGATTTGGCTACAGAATTTGTTGAGTTGTATGAAACGATAAAATTATCAGGAGGAATCAGCTTATGAAACAAGGAATTAAAATCGTAACCATTGGCGGAGGCTCTAGCTACACCCCTGAACTTGTCGAAGGATTTATTAAAAGATATGAAGAGCTTCCAATCAGCGAACTTTGGCTTGTCGACGTGGAAGAAGGAAAAGAAAAATTAGAGATTGTTGGTAATCTGGCGAAGAGAATGGTGAAAAAATCTGGTCTGCCTATCGATATTCATCTGACTCTCGATCGAAGAGAAGCGTTAAAGGATGCTGACTTCGTTACTACTCAGTTCCGAGTAGGATTATTGGACGCTCGTTCAAAAGATGAACGCATCCCTTTAAAATACGGAGTTCTGGGCCAGGAAACAAATGGACCTGGAGGCCTATTCAAAGGTCTTCGCACCATTCCTGTCATCCTGGATATTTGTAAGGATATTGAAGAACTGTGCCCGGAAGCGTGGTTAATTAACTTTACGAATCCTGCCGGAATGGTAACCGAAGCCGTGTTACGCTACAGCAATATCAAAAAAATCGTCGGCTTGTGTAATGTGCCAATCGGTATGGAAATGGGCATCGCAAAGTTATTAGACGTAGACCATTCCAGAATCCGCATTGATTTTGCAGGTCTTAATCATATGGTATACGGATTAAATGTGTATCTCGACGGAGTCAGTGTCAAAGACAAAGTAATGGAAATGCTGAGAGATCCAAATAACAGCAGTTTTGTTAAAAATATTGACGGGCTGGGCTGGGAACCTGAATTTACCAAAGCATTAAACGTATTAACGTGTCCTTACCATATGTATTATTACAAGACACAGGAAATGGTAGAAAAAGAAATTGAAAACTATGAAAAAGGGGAAACAAGAGCGGAAGTTGTTAAAAAACTTGAAAAAGAATTGTTTGAACTTTATAAAGATCCGAATCTAGACATTAAGCCGCCTCAGCTTCAGGAACGAGGAGGCGCGTATTACAGCGATGCAGCAGTAAGACTTATCACCTCTATATATACGGATAAAAGAGACATTCAGCCGGTAAATACGATGAATAACGGTGCAATCGCAAGCATTCCAAATGACTCTGCAGTGGAAGTCAGCTGTATCATTACGAAAGATGGTCCAAAGCCAATTTCGATTGGAGATCTTCCTGTTCCTGTAAGGGGGCTTGTCCAAACGATTAAATCATTCGAACGTGTCGCGGCAGAAGCAGCGGTAACCGGAGATTACGATAAAGCGGTTATGGCACTGACGATAAATCCGCTGGTCGCTTCTGATAAACTAGCAAAACAAATCGTCGATGAAATGTTGGAAGCCCATAAAGATTATCTACCGAAGTTTTTTAAAACAGTGGAAGCGTAACAAAGAAAGCCTGCAAGGATCATGATCCTTGCAGGCTTTTTAATTGCTTAGGAAACGATAAAATCTGGAACCTATTGAAAACCCCCCACATGACAAGTGGCTAAATTGCGAATTTTATTGCAGCGGACGTTTTTTTAAATAGGAATAATCGGCAGTACACGAGGAAGGCGAATGATTTCGCATCTGGGCACAAAAAAAGCGAAAGTGGTCGCAATAAATTCGGAAGAGGGCACAATAAAATGAAAACTGGTCACAATCATTCCCGGAATGGGCAGAAAAACCCGGAATGTGCGTCATCTCCAAGCCGCTGAACTACTTCCAGCGGTCGCTTCTCAAATGAGCACCGATGAAAACGGGCAGTACACGAGGAGGGCGAAAGATTTCGCATCTGGGCACAAAAAAAGCCGAATGTGGTTTTTATCCTTGCTCCGCTTGCAGCAACAACAGCAACCTATTTAGCGATGGATTTTGGCTGGGTAGCCAAACCAGCTGGTATCGCTCTTCCTTGGACGATCCCTCCGATTATTGGAGGGTACTTGGCTACAGGCGGAAAAATTTCTGGTGCAGTCATGCAGCTGGTCAATATAGGAATATCCCTGATGATTTACTACCCATTCTTTAAAATGTGGGATAAACAAAAGATGATAGAAGAGAACGCTGCTGTGGAAAGCGTGGAAGTGATGCAAGCAGAGGAAAAAACGGCGTTGAAAGGGTAAGAGGTGAAAAGATGGCTTGGAAAAAAACAAGCTATTTTTACTTCATTGCGATGCCTATAAGGAGGGCTGAAAACTGGTCTAGTACAAGGGCAGGGGTTGGCCGCCCCTGCCAATTGTTGAATGAAACGGTTCTCTTTTTGTTTCTATCAGGGAGATTTACTCCTTTCGACCAATCATTTTTTGTGCAAAATCAGGGTCTTCCAGCAGTGGGCGTCCGATAGCCACGGCATCTGCTAGCCTGTCCCTGATGATTCGGTCTGCAAAGCTGCGGGTATAGATTTTGCCGACTGCGATAACAGGTACGTTAAGATGCTGTTTAATTGCAGCTGCATCAGGCAGTTGATAGCCTGGATGAATATCCGCAGGCTGGACGGGCAGCAGACCGCCAGATGATACGTCAACCGCATCAAGAAGCCCGTCAGTTTCAAGTGGTTTGAGTATCAGCCCCAGCTCCTGAGGATTTAGGCCGCCGTCGATATAATCGGTCGAGGAGATACGTACGATCACCGGATAATTGCTGCCGGTTTCAGCGCGTATTGCGGCAAGGGTGTCTCGCAAAAATTTCGTCCTGCCGTGACGCGTTCCGCCGTATGCGTCGCTGCGATGATTGGAGATCGGCGACAGGAACTGATGAATCAAAAATCCGTGAGCCGCATGTACCTCAATCCCATCAAAGCTCGCCTCGATACTGCGTCTAGCGGCCAGGTGATAACTTTCAATGAGGCCCTCAATTTCGGAGATCGACAATTCTGCAGGCTTTCCGTACGAATCGTCATAGGGGATCGCGCTAGGAGCAATGAGACGATTCGTTACTTCCGGTGCCGATTTTCTTCCTCCGTGAGACAATTGAACGAATATAGGTGTATGCCGGGTATGAACGGCTTCGGTTACTCTTTTCAACGCTTCGGTGTGTCGATCCGAATAAATGCCGATGTCGTTTGGCCAAAGTCTGCCGTTATTGGACACAGCCGTCGACTCCACTATCATTAAACCGATCCCGTTCGCCCTGCTCAAGTAATGCTGAATATGATGCTCTGTAGCATAACCTTCCGGCGAGCCTTTATACTGTTGCATAGGCGCCATAATTAACCGGTTACGAAGCTTGATGCCACCAATGGTGAGAGGGGTGTCAAGGGAAAGTGAATTTGTCTTGATCATTTGATATCCACTCCTTCAAATTCTATTTGAATGACATTTTATATGGTTGGAGTTACAATTTACATATATAAATAAAGTTATTAAGAAACAAAATTATTTATATTAAAGTTAAAAATACGATTACAGCATATAAAATAAAGGAGAAGACTCATGATGGACAGAATCGACAGTAAAATACTATCACTGCTACATGAGAACGCGCGAATTTCTGCTGCCGAAATCGGCCGGACGATCGCTATGACACAGCCGGCAGTTACCGAACGAATTCACAAGCTTGAGGAAAAGGGGATCATAGCAGGCTACAGGGCGGTCCTTTCGCCCAAGAAACTGGGTAAAGACGTCACGGCGTTCGTGCAGTTTAAAACGAGCAATTGTCTGGACTTCCAGGAATTCTGCTCGCAATCCCCAGATGTCATCGAATTGTACCGCATTAGCGGGGAGTATAATTTCTTGATGAAAATAACTACCGCATCGATGGAGTCGTTGACCGCTTTTCTCGATACGTGCGGCCCGTACGGTTTCTCTTCAACGCTTATCGTGCTTTCGGAAGCGATTCAGAATAAGAGTATGATTGCTGAGGATGGAGATTATATACAAGATACTTGAAAAATGATGGAAGTCTCAGTGGAACATAGCGGTTTGTGTTGCTTTGAATAGAGGGAGACTCAATTTCAACAAGCTTGTCCCCCTCTCTTGCCATTTAATATGATCTCTCTTTTCCTGTCTTTTGAAAGGAAAGCCAATTTTGTTTACAAAAAAACTCCCAATCTGGCACAAAACCAAATCAGGAGAAAAGACTGCTAGATTACTGGTAATAAAGCTTCCCTTTATCATCGATATAAACAGACTTAATAATCGTTCTTTGGAATTTCTCTTTATCTAAGCTTCCATCAATATCGATCGTCATATTGTAGACACCTTCACCAATGTTTGGCAGCTTAAAGGTTTCGTTATTTTTTTTCTGTCCTTTTACTTTTCTTTGTTTGAGCTTTCCGTTTTTATTATAGTATTCAATCGTCATATCTGTTTTTACCTTCAGCTTCTGATCCTTTAGGTTCACCTTCAGATCACCGTTTGCAAGAGTTGTACTAAGTAAATCGTTTAATGGACTGACAAAGGATGCGTTCAACAAGTAATGCTCTTTTTGATCAGAGTTCGCTTGTATCACCCATTTCCCTTCCTCAGGATTTTCTATTTTAATTGAATGATGATAAGACCCTTTTAAATTATCCGATTCTTTAGTCGTTGTAAAAGCTGTATAAGTTTTATTGTTAGGAGAGATAAGAGTCAATTCTGTTCCTGATTGATCACTAGCCCAATCAATATTGATCTCTTTCACTCCTTTTTCTACATAAATATCCTCATTTTTCGTTCCTTCGTACTCGCCCCCGCGGGTGTAATTGCCAGCCTGATTATCAGCAGGTGCGCTGTTTTCTAAGCTTTGTGCTTGAAAGCTTGCAGAAGAATACTGAGTTTCATTCAAATAATTCTTAAAAAGCTGAAAGGTAGATGACCCTACCCTAATTGTGGAATGGTCCCAACTTCCTACTTTAATCTCAGTTGCATATGGAAGTCTTGAACTATTCACAGTCACAACACCATCATTACTGCCGTAAGCTCTTAAATATAGACCTCCCCAATACATCGAGCTTCCGAAGCTTCCCCATTCGGTCCCGCCAAAGGTGTAAATCGGAGCTTTATTCACATAAGGATGATTGTCTGTTAAAGAGCGAAAATACTCCATGTAACCTGTTTGCATGGAATATGTCCCATCATTTTTGCTCCCCAATAAGTCAGCCAGCCAACCGGCCCAGCTGCTATAAGCTAAATCAGCTAATTGTGAGCCGTGATGAGGGGTAGATAGTGTAATCACTCTCTCAACATAAGGGTATGCTCCATTATGAATAAGAGCGACCTGAGTATCAATTCCACCTTTGCTATGAGCGACTACAACCACTTTTTCACCGAAGTGATGATACATTTCCTCTAGTTTCTGCTTTAGCAGATACCCATTGTCCCACATGTTTTTGGTTGGATATAAATCGATGAATGCCGTTTCATATCCGTTTTGGTAGGCGGTATTATACATGTCGTTATCCAGATGCCAAGTGTCAGACGAGCTGTTTAATCCATGTACAAATAGAACCGGACGATTGGAAGGCGCAACATTCGCAGGAGTCGCTCCAACATACCATTGACCTGGGGTTCCTTGTAGCTCACTACCTCCGATAGATCCTGCCTTACTGATTGCCGGAACGAAAAAGAACAAAGCGACAAGAACAATCAACACCTTTTTCATCTTTACCATTTTTCCTCTCACCTTCACTAATTTTTAGGAAGTCATGAGGCGTGTCTAAGAGGAGATCCCATAATAATATAACGGAAGGAAAAGGTAAACGAATACATAAATTAGAAAAAACAGTTAAAAACTAATAGTTTATTCCTAATTTATACATTTATTTAATGCGAAAGACTTACTTGCTAAAGCATTTTTGTCTTTAAATATCAACAATACAAGTCGATTATTGTTAAAAAAATTTAAAAGTTTGTTTAGAGGATGTTTAGAAATAGGCATTAATCTTAAAATAGATTTTCATTCAAGAATCCGAAGTGTGAAATTATTGAAACTTAAAAAAAGCTGGTGGTTATTAGTCATTGTATCTTTGGGAGTAATCGTTCCTTTTGCAGCACCATATTTAACATTCGATCCTGACAATAGCCGCATACGCATGACATCGACAACCATCCAATTTCCCCTATTAGTTGCTCATATTATATTTGCATGTGTTGCCCTAATATCAGGTTTTTTTCAATTCATAGATCGTATTCGAATGAAGAACCCCAAAGTTCATCGCTATCTAGGAAGGATATATGTGATCAGTGTCTTTATAAGCGGAGTACTTGCATTGGCGACTATTTACTATATTGAAAACTTTTCGAAAGCAACTTCTTTCCTTGTTTTATCGCTAATATGGTTATTTACTTGCTGGAAAGGGTATCGTACCGCTGTAAGAAAAGACTTTGCGAGCATCGCAAATGGATGATACGGAGTTTTGGTGTCACTTTAGTAGCAGTAAGTGGACGTGTAGCGGTGCCAGTATTGCTATTAACCTATTATACTTTAAATGGGTTCTCTCTCCCTGGAGGAAGAGAGAAGATGGTGGAGGAAGTTTTAAATGTTAATATATGGGTAGGGCTAATTGTTAATTTTATAATAGTCGAGTACTTAAATCAAAAATAATAGACAGTAGATGAGGGGATACACAACTAAAACGGTGAGTAGTTTTGATTAAATTGCAGATTAATATAAGAGAGGGAGACTCAAGCCCCTTGAGTCTCCCTCTCGTGCTATTTAAAAAGAAGACTTAAGATGCTGTACCAACGCTTCTGCACTTTCATTCACTTGCTCTGTTGTAATAGTGTTAGCTCCATGAGTTAAGTACATTGGCAGAAAATGCATGCCTGTAAAGTTGGCCATTGCTTGAAATGGCTTTGTTATTTCACTCATACTGAAGTGATTAGAGCCGCCTGCTTGATAGGCTTCCTCTGGTGAGCCTATAGAAATCGCTAAACTAAATTCTTTTCCTCGCAATTTTGTCCCCTCTGATCCATATGCCCATCCGTATGTAAGGACAACATCCTGCCACTCTTTTAATAATGATGGACTGCTGTACCAATAAAGCGGGAACTGGAATACAATTCTTTCATGATCCAATAATAGCTTTTGTTCGCGTTCGACATCGATTCGTTTATCAGGATATTGTGCGTATAAGTCATGGACGGTAATATCTTGTTCCTGCTGTAATCTTTCCATCAAAGCCTTGTTTATGACTGAATTTGCTAAATTCGGATGAGCGACAATGACTAATGTTTTCATTCATATTCACCTCTAGTTATTATTTGTACGTGAAAATGTTAATTTGAAAAACGACTAAGAAGTAAAGTGGCTTTACAACATTATTTGTATATGCAAATGAAAGAGTAAAAAAAGATGAAATTAACTTTTCTTTTCTAATTTAATGCATGCATCGTTCAGCATTTTACTTAATTCAAGACTAAATTCTTTCCCTAACGATTTCGAGTAGTCTGCATACAATTCATTTAAAGAAATTCGAAACTGCTCGTAAACTTTTTCGCCTTCTTCTGTTAAAGAGATGTAGGATTGCTTGCCGCACATTTTTCTGGACACAAGCTTTTGTTTTTCAAGCTTATCGATGAATCTCGTACTTGTAGAAGGAGCGATTGACATTTTTTCGCAAATTTCTTTTTGGGTAATTTGCGGGTGGAACTTAACAATCATGATCATATAAAGATAAGAAGGTGCAAGGTTACTGAAATCAAATGTTTTTTCCGCCAGCTTTGTAATATTTCGCGCAAATCGGTTAGCGGTAAAAAATAAGCATTGAGTTAGTAATAGTTCTTCTTCGTTCAAAACCTTCAGTCCCCTCTTTCATTTGCATATACAAATTAACATGGTGGGATGTGTGATGTCAAACAAATTATTCCGTCAAAAAAAATAACAGCCACTCCTAACAAGAAATACCACGTGGACTATACCAACACCTACTGCGCATTAACTTTTGACATGAGGATACGATCCTGTTTGAGACCCCGGAATTTACTCAGTGGAATGAGCATTGGCAAGCAAGACTAGGCAGACAGTAGGAATCGAAAGCCTCTGTCAATCAACTGATGCAAAACAGCAATCCTGCGGTCATCCCGTGGAACCATCGGGTAGAAGAAGCGTTGGAAGCTGCAGTGGAACAAGGAGACTACAGCGTGATGGAGCGGCTTTTGGATGTTCTTTCAAACCCTTGCGCACACTCCATAGAACAGGCTGAACACTGTACGGTCCCAGAGTCAGCAACTCCTTACCAGACCTTTTGCGGTACTTGATATATGCAAAAGAAACGAATCTTGAATTTAAGGTTCATTAGAAAATCCCCCTAATGCGAGGGGGGATTTTCTAATAGCTGAAACAGAAATAATTCAACTTGGAAATGTACATAACCCCTAGCTTTGATTAACGTTTTGTCAGTTTTTCGTGTTAACTTCTATAAAAGCTTGAAAGGAGGTGTCTTACAATTATCTTTGCTGTTTTGATATCTGTGTCTAATGACCATTGACGGTAATGCAGATATTCAAAGACCTGCGATGACACACTGTTTGATAGCCTCTACGCTAACGAATTCAAATTTATTTAACGGATCCCTTTGTTGAATGAAAGGAGTTTTAAAATAAGTTGCGATAAGAGCAGCCTATTTCGGTAAGCAAAAGTGTTTCGTGTTCAGGACCTTTGGATAAACTTTCAATTTAGAAAACATGGATAATCTGAAGAGGTGTCCATTTGGATTAGAGGTTCTAGTATTAAGGCAGAAAAAAATTATTTAAGATCTAAAAAATCAGGTATATTTTGACTGTGACTGAATTAAATGGTAAAATCGGTATAGTTTAAGCCTCATAAAAGAAGTTATGAGGGTAATTGGTGAATTTCTGTCAAGCTTTATCTCAATTGTAATTCCACTGCTAATCAAGCTAATTACAAATGATATTGCTTCTGAATAACTGGGCATTTGGATACCTCCAATCGTCATAATCAACCAATTCAATATACTAATTATAGTATAAGCTAATAGTGCATCTAGTAGTCTCTTTATAGTCTAGCAATAGCCTATAATTCGAAAGGAGAGTATGCTTGCAAGGGTTTCTTTTAAAGAGTAATAGACTACGATTACATACCCTTGCTAGCTCTGCCAAAAAATGAATAAGCAAAAATATAGAGTTAAGGGATATACACATCTAGATAATAAAAAATCTATCGAAAAAGTTAAGAATAATATACAAAATCCCAGATGGATTGCTAAACATGGATTTTATCCATTTATACATTTTAAAATTAAGTTTCACAAGTATAATAGAAAGCTTAAAAAGCCGAAAGAAAAAATCCGAAAAATATTTTATGCTTCTCATATCGATAGCTTTATTTATAAGTATTATGGTGACAAATTAAATAATCACTATAATTCTGTTGTTGAAGAATTAGGTATTAATGATGTTGCTATTGCTTATAGAAATAACTTATCCGGGAAAAGTAATATTAATTTTGCTAAAGAAGTTATTGATTTTATCAAAGCACAACAAAATGCATATATCTTTGTTGCAGATTTTACTAATTTCTTTGATACTTTGGACCATAGGTATCTAAAAGAGAAAATCCGCTATACCCTAAAAAAGGAAACCTTACCTGATGACTATTATAATGTCTTTAAAAATATAACGAGATTCAGTTATTTTATAAAAGATACAATAGAATCTGACTTGAAAATCAAATATACTGAAAGTGAAATAAAAAATAAATATAAGTATTTTACCGAAGAAGAGTTTAGAGCTTTTAAGCATAAAAATATATATAAGAATTCTAAGAGTTTTGGAATTCCTCAAGGAGCTGGAATTAGTTCGGTCTGTTCAAATATTTATCTCTTAGATTTTGATGAAAAAATAAAGAAGTATGTAGATGAGCGAAATGGATTATATAGAAGATATTGTGATGATTTAATTATAGTAATTCCTCATGGGGGAGACGCCCAGCTCTATAATTTTCAAATTCATCAACAATTTGTGGAAAATGTAAAAAAGCAGGTTCCAAATTTAGAGATTCAACCTGAAAAGACTGGAAATTACTTTTACACTAATAATAAAATAATGGACTTAGAATTTAATGAAACAAAATTAGATTATCTAGGGTTTAGCTTTAATGGCGAGGAGGTTCGAATCAGAGAAAAAAGTCTTTTTAAATATTATACGAGAACATATCGAAAAATAAGGATATGTAATCGTAAGTCAAAAGAGTTCGCTCGTAAATCCTATAGAAGAGAGTTATATAAAAATTATTCACACTTGGGTAAAAATAAGAAGGGACATGGAAATTTCCTGAGCTATGTCTCAAGAGCACAGAAAATATTTGATGAAAAATCTAGTACTGAAAACCTTATGGAAACTCAAGTGAAAAATCATTGGAAAAATATTGAATATCGATTAGAAGACCCAAAATTATAAAGACAAGTCTGATTCTAGTTAATTAAGAGCAGGCTTTTTTTATTTATATATATCTTAAAATAAATTTCTAACACCTTAGATGTAATAATGTGTAAAATGGGTTCTTATTAGGGCAGTAGGGGCTTTATATGTTCCAGCTAAGAATTCCTCTATTTAGATGAAAGGACTATACGAAGATATTTATCGTCGGTAGAAGAGGGGTTAGTCAAGGAAGTTATGCAAACTGATATAGCTAATAAGCTGAATTGGAAACTTTATGTTTCTCTTGGGGAGATGAGGAAGTTGCCTGTAGCAGTAGGAATTACAATACCAAATGTAGGGGAAAAGAAAAAAGGAAAAGCAGGTACAGTCTCTGTTCAAATGAGTAAAGCGCCTACTGTCGACTCGCAATTTGATAAGTTATTTAAGTATCTTGAGCCTGTGCTACAGTACTTAAGGGATTTGAACTCGCAATTTGGTCTCAGCTTGAAAATGGACAATTTGTATACTATTCATCTGAGGTATCTCTACCAAAAGGATATGAAAATGCTTAACTCCTTAAGTATAGGTACTGACTTTTATGATTTCGCAAAAAACTGGGTAGAAAATGGTGATGCTTTCGAAAAGTTATAGAAGAAAGCAATGGCAATAGAAAAGAAGCTGCTTAAAAAGTATTTACGAATATATATTCACTTCCAATAGATTCACAAAGAAAGTATTGCAAAAATCATTCATGATAACTTGAGAGATTCAATTCTTGAAGACCTAACTTTTGGTAGAGCATTAAACTTTGGCGAGAGAAGAGCATGTTCTAAATACTAGTGATAGAAATACATTTTTTGAATCAACCTTAAAAGGTGTTGATAGAATTATGAATCGAGAAGAAAGACGAAAATAAAAATGATTTGTTTGATATAGCAACTAAACCAGCCGTAACAATTTTACTAATCGAAATTGTCTGATAATAAACAAGTAGGGGGAAGTGATAAAATGACACATTGGTTTGAATATTCAATAGTCGCAGTACATATGAAAAATGCAAAAGATTGTATAGAAAAAATGCAAAAAGTGACATTCAAAGAGATAGGTTATAATTATGGTAAAGTAGAAGAGGGTATTTTTTTTAATAACACAAGGTATGGTGTTTTAGCTATTTATAGTATTAATGCTACCCTAGAAACAACAGTTGCTATGACATCAAGAGTATTAACAGTAAAAGCAAAACATTTTAATGTTAGGGTTGATAAACTAACTGAAAAAGGAATAATTACAAAGGATTTGACCCTAAAAAATCTAATACAGTTAAGAAAGATAAGAAATCTTATATCTCATTGGGAAGAAAATCATTTAGAGCTTTTAGGAACTTCAAGTTATTTACCTGTAATGTTTTCTAAAACAGTATCTAAAAATAAGAACGAAGAGTTAATTAGTATGCTTACACCAGACCGGATGAACCAATACTTAGACGATTTAGCAGGTTTGTTAAATAATATAATACATAATATTGATAAGGAAAAATATAATAGGTTGTATTATAGTCTTAAGCAAATTAGAGATGGACTACTTGTAATTGGATATTAGATCAAGCGTGAGTGGATCAAAGGGAATTTTGGTAATAGTCATTAAAGTAGAAAAAATTCATATAGTTTTCATCTACTTCAACTGTGTTTTTTAACGGTGGTCACGTCATTAATAAAGGGGGAGAATGCCTCTCTATTAAAGAATACCAAAAGAATTTTGCATCCTAGAATAGTGTTATACCTTTTCCTACTTCTCTAAACCCTAAACCATCAACAAAAATCAACTGATGTATAAAACAAATACCTTACTAGGAGCCACCCTAATGGACATCCAAAAAAAATTGATCGTAAATTCAGAAAAGGGAAATTTGTTAATAGAATTAATACGTTCAATTAGTGAGTGCAAAAGTTTTTATTTTAGTGTCGCATTTATTAATTTTAGTGGCCTTCAGCTTTTGCTTGATCCATTAAAAGAAGCAGGAGAAAAAGGAATCAAAGGGAAGATCATTACGTCTACTTATCTAAATTTCACCGATGCAAAGTCCTTAGAAAAGATAAGAGAGTTTAACAATGTGGAGCTAAAGGTTTTTGTTACAGAAAAGGAGCTCGGTTTTCATACGAAAGCTTATATTTTCGAGTACGAGGAAAGCTATAAGGTGATTATCGGTTCATCCAATATTACACAAAGCGCCCTTAAAAGTAATATTGAATGGAATGTTGAAATCGTTTCTAAAGAAAACGCTGGTTTTATAGAAGAGGTTTTAAAGGAATATCAAATTTTGTGGGACAGTAGCGTCTATGCTGATCAGGATTTTATTGATAGGTATGAAGGTTTTCTTAAGAGTCTCAAAAAATCGCAAATGACCCATCAACTGATCTATGAAAATCGGAAATATATTGTTCCAAATAGAATTCAAAATCGTGCGATTGAGAATTTAGAACGGCTTAGACATTTTGGCGAAAGAAAAGCTCTGGTGATTGCAGCCACTGGTACGGGGAAAACCTATATGTCAGCCTTTGATGTCAAAAGGTTCAAACCAAAAAAACTTCTTTTTATTGTCCATCGCGAAGAAATTTTAAGAAAAGCAAGAGATAATTTTGAAATGCTCCTTCCGAATGAAGGCCTTACTTTCGGGTTGTTGACAGGAAATCAAAAGCAAAAACACGTTGACTATGTATTTGCTACTATTCAAACAGTGTCCAAATGCTTTCATGAATTTAAGAAGGATGAGTTTGATTACATCATTATTGATGAGGCTCATCATGCAACGAGTCCAACCTACCAAGGTGTTTTAAATTACTTCGAGCCACAATTCACTCTTGGGATGACTGCATCGCCAGAAAGAAGCGACAATCATAATGTGTTTGAGCATTTTGATAATAATGTCGCGTTAGAAGTACGATTACATGAGGCTTTAGATGACGAGCTGATCATTCCTTTTCATTATTTTGGCATCACAGATTTTGAAGGCATTGACCTAAGAGGTGTTTCAATTGATGACATAGCTGAAGTTACCAAAAGGTTAAAGGTGAATGAACGTGTTGATTTTATCATTGAGAAGATGAATTTTTATGGGCACGATGGAGAGAAAAGAAAGTGCCTAGGATTTTGTGCAAGTATTGAACATGCGACCTTCATGGCGGCGGAGTTTAATAAAAGGGGCTACCTAAGTATTAGTTTAGATGGCACTGATACAGTTGAGCAACGCGGAAACTATATTCAAAGATTAGAAGATGAAAATGATGAGTTACAATGCATCTTCACAGTAGATATCTTTAATGAAGGCGTAGATATCCCTTCTGTAAATACTGTATTAATGCTCAGACCAACGAACTCTCCAATTGTCTTTATTCAACAATTAGGAAGAGGACTGAGAAAGTACAAGAATAAGAGCTTTTTAACAGTTCTTGATTTTATCGGTAACCATAATAAAGCCTTTCTAATTGCCATCGCGCTAAATGGAAGTAGATATTATGATAAAGAAAGTCTTAAGGTAGCCATTTCAACGGGATTTGCTAATATCCCAGGATGTACACATATTCAAATGGATAAAATATCTCAGGAAAGAATTTTAGAGCAAATTGATAAGGAAAACTTCAATTCCATGAAATATTTAAAGGAAGAGTATTTCGAATTTAAGAAGCTCAATCAAGGATATATTCCATATTTCTTATTAGATTATCTGAAATTCGATGCGGCACCTGATCCTATTAAATTTATTGATCGTGAAAAAACGTATTTACAATTCGTAGCCAAGGTTGAGAAGGATGATCATCTGAAAAACCTGTTACATAATGAAATTTTTGAACAGACATTAAAAGAATTATCAAGCAAGCTGCCATTAAAACGAATACACGAATTTGTTATCATTCGATATCTTTTTGATCACGATGAAATATCTCTTGAAACAGCTACGCTTGAAATTTTAAAAATGGTTAAAGACGTTGATGGGGATAGTGTATTACATGCATTTGAGTGTTTAAATCAGGATTATTATGATAATATCCAGAAAAACAACAAACCGCAATTATTTACGAATAGTAGCGGTATTCTAAAGAAGACTCGAGCCTTTCCGCAATTGCTAGAGAAGAAAGAATATAGAGATTACATCGAAGATATCGTGAATTATGGGATTTTCCGCTATGAAAAAGAATATAAACAGGAATACTATGGTGTTCCGCATTTTAAACTGTACGAACAATATCAAATGACCGACGCTGCATTGCTTTCCAACTACCGAAAAATTCACACAGCCTTTCGAGGTTCAGGGTTGCTAACAAATGGAAATGATTTTTTCCTATTTATCGACTTGCACAAGGAAGAGGATATTAAAGAAAGCATTAATTACAATGATCAATTCCTTGATGAACAAACCTTTCAATGGGAGACGCCAAATAGTACAGCTCAATCATCTGAAAGAGGAAAGAATATAATTCATAATAAACAACGGGGAATTAACCTTCACTTGTTTGTCAGGAAGTACAAGGAAATTGATAAAAAAACGCAGCCATATATTTATATTGGGAAAGGCGATACTGTTCATTATGAAGGAGAAAAGCCAATTACTACCCAAATCAAATTGGAGAACGAAGTCCCGGCAAATTTGTATATCGAATTCACTGAAAAAGTATAGTCTTCTCAATTAAGAAAAGACTATTTTTCCGATATTAATTGTTTTACAGCAGGAACGTCAGCTGGTGCCCACTTTAACGAATCAAGGTTCTCTCTTTTCAACCAAATTAATTTTGAATGTTCACTACGAATCGGCGTTCCTTTGACAATGCTGCATTTAATAGCAATTAGGTTGATAATAAACGTATCATATTCATGGACATTTTCATTCAGTATTTCTTTCGTTTCGATTTGACACTGCAATTCCTCGTTTATTTCTCTTACTAAAGCGGAGAAGATATCTTCATCTGCCTCCACTTTGCCACCAGGAAATTCCCACATGTTTGGAATCTTCATTTCCGGAGATCTTAGTGCACAGAGAATTTCTTCTTGATCATTTTCAATAACAGCTGCAACTACTTTGACTACTTTTTTCAATGTTATCCCTCCATTTGTAATGATAGCATGTTTGAGAGGGTGATTCTTGATTTATTATCTATTCAGTCAAGGCTTTCTCATCGGGCAAAACTGACCGCAGCCTCACACTCCTATACCATTGAAAACAAAGAACAATGATCAATACAAGGTCTACAGCATCTCCCCCATAATACATAATCATTGCACCTTGATCAGCTTGCTCTCTCGAAACACCGCTAGGCGGATAGGCATAGATCATTTTCGAGAGAATGCTGTGGCCGGCTAACGCAATGATTAGGACAACTGCCCTGTACATAAAACTGTGGCGATATGGGTCTGGATCAATCGAGAGAATGGAAGAGGTAAAGACGTATCCCACCAAAAATATATGGATATGAACCAGGATATGGACAAGGGTATTCTGGTTCATTACTGCGTATAACTCAGTCATATATAGAACCCATAGTCCGCCGATATTCAAAACTGTAGCTGTAATGGGATCAGTCAGGATGCCAACGGGTCTGCTTTTTAATAGTTTGGACAGGCGTCTTGCCGCTGTAATTGGAATTGCCCGAAGAATGAGTGTCATAGGGGCAGCTAAAACGAGCAGAAGCGGCGCCAGCATGCCGAGCAATAAATGTCCGATCATATGTGCGGTGAAATCCATATGTGCTTTTTGTACCAACGGGCCAATTACGCTGGCTGCTACGCAGATGATGCCTGTACTCCAAAGCAGGTAGCGGTGCAGCGGCCATTTTTTGTATCGGCGGTTGGATACGATTCTCGCAATAAAATAAAGTACGATTAATAAGAAGAAGGCAACAGCCAGGACTGGCTCAATTAAAGCTTGATCGCTTGAATGAGTGTGATGGACGTGTTCACTGTTCATTATAAGAACCTCTCTTTATCTGCACAGGCCGCTTATTCGAGAGGGAATTGAGGATTGCTCCAATAACGATCATAATAATAGCGGTAACATTCCAAACAATATCGTAAGGAACCACATTTACATAATAGCGGATTTGGTGAAGCCCCATGAGCTTGTGCTGGATGATGCCGTCATAAAGCTGGAACACACCAGCGCCAAGAAACATACCGCCAATCCATCTTTTGCGAAAAAATGATTTCTGCGGCGGAGATCGGCCACCATGAAGAGTGATCCGACCGTTGCAAACCAGCTGAAGGCGTGAAATAATCCATCGGAAACTAGACCAATTGCCGTTGTCGATTTATCGTAGAAATGATGCCAATGCAACAGCTGATGAAAAACCATTTCGTCGAAAAAGGCGATAAGTCCAAGACCAAAGAGAATGCCAGACCAGAGATTGCGTGACTGGTATTTCGGTTCATCTTTCTCATTTGTTTTCCTGGCAGCCATCATATCCTCCCCTTGTCGTTTTTTCTTTTTTCTATATGTATGGTTTCCTCATTTTAGTAGGTGTAAACTGTATCCAACTACGTTTGCATGATTCGATTAAGTAGTGTGAGGAATTCATCCTGCTGCATGTTTCGTTAAAGTTGCTGTATCGGATCAATCCGTTTTGGGTAGTCAACAACAATGATATTTTCTATTATTCCTTTATTGGTTGCTAAAAAATCCTGATGCTCAGGGTGCTTTAAGTAATCACGGCTCGCTTGCAAACTCTCAAAGGTCACTCTCATGCTGACTGTATAGCCATGGATATGCTGCGTTTCTTCGGTTGAGTTGACGCCTGCACTTAGATCAATAATGCCGGGGATTTTGTCTTTAAACTTTAACAGCTGATGGACCAACTCTGACTTTTCCGCAGATGTTAAATCCGATTGAAATTTAAAGATGATGAGATGTTCGTACATGGATGTTTCCACCTTTAGTTCGAGATGCTTGTACTCAGAAACAGAATGAATATAAAACTAGTTTCTTTTCATGGTATTCCCTTTCGTTTTTTTAAATAAACGATATGTTGAATCTATGAAAAAAGGCGAGCAAGCACCAAAGCACTCACTCACCTTCCAATCTAATACACCTTATCTCCATTAAAAATCGAATTCTTCACAATCACATAATCAACATTTCGAATCGCATCCAGCTTATTGCCACCAGCATAAGAAATAGAGGATTGAAGGTCTTGCTCCATTTCTGTCAATACGTCCTGCAGCGATCCTTTATACTCAACATACATTTTCTTTCCTTCTACATTTTTCCGTTCACCTTTTTGAAATTAAGAGGCGGAGCCAAAGTATTCTTTGTAGAGCTTTCCGTCAATCTCGACGGTTTCTCCCGGTGACTCTTCGTAACCGGCAAACAGGGATCCGATCATGACCATCGTCGCTCCGAACCGGATTGATTTTGCGATATCTCCGTGGGTGCGGATGCCGCCGTCGGCGATAATCGGTTTGCTTGCCGCCTTGGCGCACCAGCGCAGAGCCGCCAGTTGCCAGCCGCCGGTACCGAATCCGGTTTTGATTTTTGTGATGCAGACCTTACCAGGCCCAATCCCAACTTTTGTTGCATCCGCTCCTGCGTTTTCCAGTTCTCTTACCGCTTCCGGAGTCCCGGCGTTTCTGGCAATTACGAAGCTGTATTCTTCCTCTTTCACGCCGACACTGATCGAAGCGAATAATCCTTTTTCGTGCATCTCTTTAATGAATACGGTACGTTTTTCCGGTTCAAATCGGTGCATGACATAAAAGTAACCATTTCCGCTAAGGTAATGGCGATTTTTTCATCAATAATTGTTTGCATATTTGCAGGTACGACAGGAAGCTTAAATTTTCGTCCGCCGAAGGTGACTGAAGTGTTTAATTTCGTTCGTCCTTAGGTGCTATACACCATTTATCAAATCAGGTCAAAGGTTTTTGCTTTTTATCATTTTTATCGTCCGAATGAAAGTTAATTAAAAAACAATATTGACACTGAATAAAGAACATGTCATAATCCAAGTAAATTTATATGAATGATAAAAAATATTCTTATCAAGAGCAGGCGGAGGGACTAGCCCGATGAAGCCCGGCAACCGACTCATGAGCACGGTGCTAAATCTTGCAACAGAAATGTTGAGTGATGAGAAGTTGTTTTTTCGAAAACCTCTTCTTATGTGGAAGAGGTTTTTTCATTATACAGGAAATGACTTTCAGTAATGCTGAAATGAAAGGAGGCGTTGGCAATTATGGCAGAAGTAATTGCTGTTTATCAATTGGCTGCTGAGCCAGAAAAGCTGGAAAAGAAAGCGGAGGATATTGCCCTTGGATTAACGGTCGGCTCCTGGACCAACCTTCCTCTGTTAGAGCAGGAGCAATTAAAGAAACATAAAGGCCGTGTGGTCGAAATAAAAGAAATCGGTGAAACATTGCCTTCTGGGAAGAAACTTTCGGAAATACATATTGCGTTTCCAAGTGATAATTTTTCAAATGATTTACCGGCGATTTTAACGACAACCTTCGGGAAATTATCGCTTGATGGTGAAATTAAGCTGCTCGATTTAAAGCTTGATCCGGAGCTTGAAAACGATTTTCCCGGCCCTCGTTTTGGGATAAAAGGGATTCGCGAGAAATTAGGCATCTATGACAGACCGCTCGTAATGAGCATTTTTAAAGGGATCATTGGGCGAAATATGGAGTATTTGCTGGGTCAATTGCGGGAACAGGCCTTGGGCGGGATTGATATTGTGAAGGATGATGAGATCCTGTTTGATAATGACCTGACCCCATTTGAACAACGGATTTCAGAAGGGAAGAAGGTTCTCGACCAGGTGTACGAGGAAACCGGGCATCGGACCTTATATGCTGTCAATTTAACAGGGCGGACTTTTGATTTAAAAGAGAAAGCAAGAAGAGCGAAAGAGCTGGGTGCGGATCTTCTTTTGTTTAATGTTTTCACTTATGGTCTTGATGTGTTGCAAGCCTTGAGGGAAGACGAGGAAATCGCCCTTCCGATTATGGCTCATCCTGCCTTTAGCGGCGCGCTGGCTTCTTCTGAAAAATTTGGCCTTTCCCATCACCTGCTTCTCGGGAAATTGTTAAGACTTGCGGGAGCGGATTTGTCGCTGTTTCCTTCACCATATGGCAGTGTTGCGCTAGAGAAGGATAAGGTCTTGGCGTTAAAGGAGGAGCTAATTAAAGAGTCTACACTATCATCTGTCTTTCCAGTCCCGTCTGCAGGGATTCATCCCGGACTTGTCCCTCTGCTCGTGCAAGATTTCGGCAATGATTGTGTCATTAATGCGGGCGGCGGAGTTCATGGACATCCGCAGGGAGCCAGAGGAGGCGGGAGAGCATTCCGTCAAGCTGTCGACCTCGTTCTATCCGGAAAATCACTGGCCGATGCACCGCCTGATTCCGAGCTTCAAGAGGCGATCAAGCTTTGGGGATGGAAGGAAGAGGTTCAGCGGTGAGTAAGCCCATCATCTTTTGCGACTTTGACGGAACTGTAACGAAGAAAGACAACATTGTAAACATCATGAGGCAATTCGCCCCGCCGGAATGGGAGAAATGGAAGGATGACGTGTTATCTCGGAGCGTGAGCATTCAAGAGGGAGTCGGAAATATGTTTGCACTTCTGCCCTCTTCCTTACAACAGGAGATTACGAGATTTGTTTTAGAGAATGCTGTCATACGTGAAGGCTTTAGCGAGTTTGTCCAGTTTACAAAAGAACAGCGAATTCCTCTCTATATCGTCAGCGGGGGAATGGACTTTTTCGTAAACCCTATGCTTGAAGGCTTTGATTTAATTTCTGGGGTGTTTTGTAATGAAGCGGATTTCAGTGAAGACAAGATAAAGATTCATTGGCCCCACAAGTGTGATGAGAAATGTTCGAATCAAAATTGCGGATGCTGCAAGCCGGCCATTATTCGGAACATATCCAAGGATGATACATATGTGATTGTCATTGGCGATTCGGTTACTGACTTGGAAGCAGCAAAATGCGCGGACACGGTGATTGCGAGAGATTATTTAGCTGAAAAATGCGAAGAACAATCGATTCCTTATCGGGCGTTTGAAACGTTTTATGATTGTATAACTGTTTTAGAAGGCTTGCTGCAAAGAGATCAAAATACTATCGATGAAGTAGGTGAACCAAATGAGTTACGTTTTAACTCGACATCATGAGCTTGCCGAGATCAAGGAGGAGCTGGCAGAACGTGATTGGTTTATGGGGACGAGCGGCAATTTGGCCATCAAAGTCCAGGATGACCCTTTACAATTTCTCGTGACAGCGAGCGGCAAGGATAAACGGAAAAAAACAAAAGAGGATTTTTTGCTTGTCGATCAGAACGGCGATCCTGTTGGCAGCACCAACGTAAAGCCATCGTTTGAAACGCTGCTTCATTGCGAAATATACAAGAAAACTGCTGCCGGCTGCAGTCTTCATGTCCATACGGTGGCCAACAATGTCATTTCTGAGCTGTATGGCGATGAAGGGAAAATTGTTTTCCAAGGACAAGAGCTCATAAAGGCTTTTGGTTATTGGGAAGAGGATGCCGAGTTAACGATTCCGATCATTCACAACTATGCACATATTCCTAGATTAGCAGAAACCCTTTCATCCTTTGTCAACGACGACAAAGGAGCGGTTCTTATTCGAAACCACGGAATTACCGCTTGGGGAAAAGACGGTTTTGAAGCGAAAAAAATCCTCGAAGCATGCGAGTTTTTATTTCAATACCAGGTCACATTGCTGCAAACAAAAGCTGGCCGGGCAATCAAAATATAAGGAGGAAATAACATGACAACGATTCGTATTCAAGAAACAAACGAAGTAATTGAAAACCAAGAGGAAGTCATTGAATTTTTGCAGGAGCAAGGCGTGATTTATGAGGAGTGGGATATCGAAAAGTTACCTGAACGTCTGCAAGAAAAATTTCTATTAGACGAAGATGAAAAGCAAGAAATCATCAATGCATTTGAAGATGAAATCAAAGATATTTCAGCAAGACGAGGATATGAGGCGTGGGATGTGATCTCGCTTGCTGAGCATACTCCGAACCTTGAAGAATTGCTGAAGAATTTCCAGCGTGAGCACCATCATACAGACGATGAAGTCCGCTTTATCGTCAGCGGACACGGAGCTTTCGTTATTCAAGGGAAAAACGGACAATTTTTTGAGGTGCATTTAAACCCAGGAGACCTTATTTCAGTCCCAGTCGGAGTGCGCCACTATTTCACGTTAGCAGAGGATCGTAAAGTCGTTGCTATCCGTATCTTTGTGACAGCAGAAGGCTGGGTGCCTGTATACGAAGCAGAGAATGCTAAGTAAAGAGATACAGGAGGGGAATGCTTTGAAGGATTTTACATCTGCTTATTTTACGATGAATGAACAGGATGCCCTGGAATATATCAAACAAAAGGGCGGTTTCTTTGGGGAGAATGCAGATCTCCATTGCCAGGAAATTGGTGATGGAAACCTGAATTATGTATTTCGAGTCGTGGATCGAAAGAGTGATCAGTCCATTATTTTGAAGCAGGCGGGACCGGTAGCGCGTATTTCCGACCAATTTAAAGTGTCGCCGGATCGAAATCGGATTGAAAGTGACATTTTAACGCTTTACGGAGAGCTTGCTCCTGATTTCGTCCCGGTATTCTATTCCTATGATCCGATCATGAATTGCTGCCTCATGGAGGATTTGTCTGATCATGAAATTTTGCGATCGGCCCTTTTAAACCATAAGAAGTTCCCTTTATTTGCGGAGCATATCACGACGTTCCTAGCAAACACGCTGCTGCTCACGTCAGATGTCGTGCAGGAGCATAAGGCGAAAAAGGAATTAGTCAAAAAGTTCACGAATCCGGAGCTTTGCGAAATAAGCGAGGATTTGGTTTACACTGAACCATTTTACGATTGCGAGCAAAACGATGTATTTGAAGGGACTCGCGAGTTTGTTCGCGAAACGATCTGGAACGACCATCAATTAAAATTTGAAACGGCGAAGCTGAAGTTTGATTTTATGACAAAGGCACAGTCGTTGCTTCATGGTGACCTTCATACAGGATCGATTTTTATTAAAGAAGATTCGACAAAAGTGATTGATCCGGAGTTTGCTTTTTACGGTCCGGCTGGATATGATGTCGGCAATTTGATTGCGAATTTGATATTCGCTTATGTCAATGCAGCTTTTACGATAGAAGACGATAAGGAAAGAGCGGATTATTTAAGCTACTTGGAACAAACGATCAAAGATGTCATTGAACTGTTTCAGGAAAAATTTCTGCAGCTGTGGGATGAAAAAGCGACAGAGCAAACAGCTGTTTTGCCTGGCTTTAAAGAAATTTATTTAGATGCCATCATCGAAGATGCCGTAGCTGTAACAGGGCTTGAGCTGTGCAGAAGAATTATCGGAATCGCTCATGTCAAAGATATGACATCAATTGCCGAGCAGTCAGACCGTGTCACAGCAGAGAAAATTTGCTTAACAGCAGGGAAAGCCTTTATTCTTAAGCGGTCTGAGATTCGAACGGGAAACGATTTTTTCAATCGATTACGTGATAGCGTCCGCCTGTATAAGGAAGGAGTAAGCAGCCATGACAACACCAGTAGCGGCGATTCAATCCGTGCAGCTCGATGATGAACAGAATGCGCTTATTTTATTAGACCAAACACTTTTGCCAAATGAAAAAGTCTTTTTGCAGCTGACCACGGTGGAAGAAATTTGGGACGCCATTTACCGGCTGAAGGTTCGGGGAGCGCCTGCGATTGGAATTGCCGCAGCATATGGAGTTTATTTAGGAACAAAGCAATCAAATGCTGCAACATTTTCTGAATTATCTGCGGATTTTCAAGCAGTAAAGCAATATCTTGCATCTTCGCGTCCAACGGCTGTGAATTTGTTCTGGGCATTAAATCGAATGGAAGAACGGTTAAAAAAAGAAGCGGAAAAAAGCGTACAGGAGATAAAGGATGCGCTAAGGGATGAAGCGGAAAGCATTCGATTGGAAGATGAGAAAATTTGCTACTCAATAGGCGAGCATGCCCTTTCCTTGCTTCAGCCTGGCTGGGGACTTTTAACTCATTGCAATGCGGGAACAATAGCCACGGCTAAGTACGGTACAGCGCTTGCGCCGATTTATTTAGGACAGGAGCAGGGGTATGATTTTCAAGTATTCGCGGATGAAACGAGGCCGCTTCTCCAAGGGGCGCGGCTAACCGCTTGGGAACTGCAGGAGGCTGGTGTCGACGTCACTTTAATTTGTGACAATATGGCCTCGCATGTCATGAAAGAAGGAAAGGTGCAGGCCGTTCTAACCGGATGTGACCGGGTAGCTGCTAATGGCGATACTGCCAATAAAATCGGTACCTCCGGCTTGGCTGTATTGGCAAAGCATTACGGAATTCCGTTTTATATATGCGCTCCATTATCGACGATCGATTTCGAATGTAAAACAGGAGAGGACATCCCCATCGAGCTGCGAAAGCCGGAAGAAATCACGACAACGTGGTACGAAAAGCCGATGGCTCCTGAAAATGTGAAGGCTTATAATCCTGCGTTTGACATTACGGACCATGAGCTGATTACGGGAATCGTCACAGAAAAAGGAATTGCCTATCCTCCGTATCAAGAAAGTTTGGCTTATTTGCGTACGAAGGATTGATAGTGGGAGAATTATACTGGTTAAACAATAGTATTTAATATAAATTAAAGTGGCGAAGCACCTGCTCCGCCGTTTTTTTCGTTAACAGAACTGTTATTTCCGATGGTTATCAATTAACGAAAAAGTTTCTCCATGAATCACACTTCGTACATGGTCCGTTTTAAGAAAGTCATGTGGAAAGCACTTTTGAAGTCCCTAGATCCCAAACCCTCTCCAAACGTCATCGTTTCAAGAGCGAGCCCCGACACTCGTAATCCACTGTTCCCTAATAACTTATATCTCATATTTTATATTGCTGGACAGAACAATCTTATATCGATAATTTTTTCTATCAGATAAAGTATTGCCAAAATCAGGTTTGCTGTGATAGGATAAATTTCAATAAAACATATTATTCACACCTGTTAAGTATGAATTTCAATTTGGTAAGAGCAATTATGAGTGATTAGCTTTGTAAATAATATCAAATGGCCAATTATTCTTGGACCTGAAGCAAACAATCCAATCTAGTGTAAAAAGCGGAAGAATAGGGATATACATGTTTTGGGGTTTCAGAGCACCATCCATGTGTTATCTATTTTAACACTAGAGTCGAGTCGATCCTTGCATTGGAAAAGCATTAGATGGACCTCTTTTATCCACGATGCGTTACAGTGCGGTACCGCGAATAACTAAAAAGACTTCGAAGATCAATGGAGATAGCTGAATATAGAAGTTCCTTTTTTTTATAATAAATTGTTAATTTTTTCTATCTTGGTTAAGTGGTAGGCGTAACAGAGGAAGGTTTAAATATCTTGAAAAAGGGCTAGAAAAGTTTAGGGAGTAGGGGAAGTATAGGTTAAATCATATTTTTTAGATGTGAATAAAGGGTTTTAGAGATATTTTGATTATACTCCACTCAAGTTTTAGATGAACAATTACAAGTTTGGGAAACGGAGATGCTAATGATGCAAAGATTACTAGTAAACAGAGGTATTACCGCATGTATCGTATTACTAGGTTCCTTGTTTTTAGTTTTTTCTATTAATTATTTTTTGCCCAGTGATGTAGTCGATCAGTTGTTAGCTGAAAATGGATCTAATCCAGAAATAGCCGAAAATCTTCGAAAAGAGCTTGGATTAGATTTACCGTTTCATGTGCAATTTTTTAATTATATAACGAACTTGTTTCAAGGCGATTTTGGTCAGTCCATCATAAATGGTGAGCCCGTTATTGAGAAAATTTTTGCTCAACTTCCGGCAACGATCATGTTAACGATAGCAAGTGCTGCCATTGCCATCTTTATAGGAGTTACGTTAGGAGTTTTAGCTGCTATTCATCATAATAGCCTTATTGATTATATGGCGAGAATCGTTGGTTTAGTTGGAATATCAATGCCTACGTTTTGGTCAGGCATTTTATTAATATTGATTTTTTCGATTCAATTAGGATGGTTTCCAGCAATGGGATCAAATGGTTTTAGTACGTTAGTTATGCCTGCTGTAACACTAGGATTAGTAGGGGCTGGTTTTATTGTTCGGATTGTTCGAAACAGTATGCTTGAAGTGATAAATGAATCATTTATTTTAACTCTGCGTTCCAAGGGAATTTCCGAACGGTTAGTGATGTATCGACATGCTTTACGGAATGCACTTATTCCTGCAATTACAATGATTGGAATTATTATTGGAGATTTTTTAGGAGGTGCTGTCGTTATTGAAACGGTATTTGCTAGGCAAGGAATCGGCCGCATTGTCGCAGATGCCATAATGGCGAAAGATTTACCAGTTGTACAAGGTGTGGTTTTCTTTTCAGCAATTATATATGTTTCCATTAACTTGCTTGTAGACATCTCATATTCATTGATTGATCCGAGAATTAGACGTAGCCAGTTAGGAGGTTTCAGCAAATGAGAGAAGCAAATTCAGTACTCGTGAAACAAAAAATGGCTTCTGTACCTCAACGAAAATTTTTTCGTCTTAAATTTTGGGGCTTAGAAAATTTGTTTATCTATTTAGCGGTATCTATTATCGTTTTTTTAACGATTTGTGCCATCGTACCGCAATGGATTGCCCCTTATTCTCCTACTGAAATGTTTTCAGATCAAATATTGCAGTCTCCTTCAGCAAATCATTGGTTTGGAACAGATTATTTTGGAAGAGATGTTTTTAGTGTCGTTGTATATGGCAGCCGCTATTCCATATTAATTGGTTTCTCAGCCGTGTTAGTTGGAGGGATAATTGGCAGTTTAATTGGAGCTATTGCCGGCCATGTTGGAGGAATTGTGAATATGATTTTTATGAGGTTGATTGAAATTTTACAGACGATTCCTGGTTTGTTACTGGCATTAGCATTTGCAGCTGCGCTCGGTGCCAACTTTTTAAACATTGTACTGGCGGTTTCACTTGCTTCGTTACCAAGCTATGCAAGAGTTATATGTGGTCAGATTGTTAGCGTGAAAAATCGGCCATATGTATTAGCATCAAAATCAATTGGTACGTCTAATATTATGATTTTTTTGAACCATGTTTTGCCAAATTCTTATCCTCCTTTGTTAGTAATGGCTTCCAATGGTCTCGGCGTAGCTATTTTAACGGGAGCAGGTTTAAGTTTTCTTGGACTAGGTGTTGTGAGTGAGATCCCAGATTGGGGAGCTTTATTATCTCAAGGCAGAGGTTATTTAGCTGCAGCCTGGTGGATTGCGACTTTTCCTGGTTTAGCTATTTCGATGTTTGTTCTATCGGTGAATATAATTGGTGATCGTCTTCGTGATTATTTTGATCCGAAAAAAAGAATAGCTTAAGGGGGGATATTGTTGAGTACGTTATTAAATGTCCAAGACTTAACAGTAGATTTTAAGACAAAAAAAGGCTTATTAGAAGCCATATCGGATGTCAACTTTACTATAAGACCTGGTGAAACGGTTTGTTTAGTTGGAGAATCAGGAAGTGGGAAATCAGTTACTTCTAAAGCCATTATGAGATTAATTGATTACGAAAATGGAAAGATATCGAATGGCCAAATTTTATTTAATCAAGATGATTTAGTTACAATGTCTAAAAAAAACCTAAATCGAGTACGCGGGAAAAAAATATCTATGGTATTCCAAGAACCGCTAGCGGCTTTTGATCCCGTTTTTACGATCGGGCAACAGCTTACAGAGATAATTCTTCAACATACAAATGTTACAAAAAAGCAAGCGTGGATAAAGGGAGTTACTTTACTAAAAAGGGTGGGAATTTCTGAACCCGATATACGAATGAAGCAATATCCTAATGAATTATCAGGTGGCATATTGCAACGGGCAATGATTGGGATGGCGCTTGCGTGTGAACCGGAGCTGCTGATTGCCGACGAACCAACGACGGCCTTGGATGTAACTATTCAAGCACAAATTATTGATTTATTAAATGAGTTAAAAACAGAGTTTAATATGGCAATTCTTCTAGTGACACATGATTTAGGTGTTGCCGCACAGCTAGCCGACCGAATTATTGTGATGTATGCAGGGAAAATAGTGGAAGAAGCGACTGTTCAGCAGCTATTTCAAAAACCACATCATCCTTATACTCGCGGCCTTTTACAATCGATCCCGAAGAAAGAGAAACGAAAGCTTTATTCAATTGAAGGTTCGATTCCTAACCTTTCAGAAATGCCGATAGGATGCAGGTTTCATCCAAGATGCCCTTTTGCTACAGAAAAGTGTCAAGCGGAAAGTCCTCCATTATTTTTTGTAAATGATCGGTACAGTGCTTGTTGGTATACAGAGAAGTTGGTGGAGGATAAAAATTGGTTTGAGCAAGAAACGGTTAACCATTCTCCTTTACGGGTGAAGGAATCTAAAGAAGAGGAAGAACCTGGAGAAGTCATCGAGAAAAAAGATTTATTTGAGATTAAGGGACTAAGTAAATATTACGCTTTAAAACAATCAGGTAAACAGATTAAAGCCGTAGATCAAGTGTCATTTTCCATTAAAGAAGGAGAGACATTTGGGTTAGTAGGTGAATCTGGGAGTGGAAAATCGACATTAGGTCGAGCGATTCTTCAACTGGAAAAAATGACATCAGGTGATGTGTTGTTTCAAGGACAATCATTGTTACAGTTGAAAAACTCGGAAATGAGAAAAATCCGGAAAAATATGCAAATGATTTTTCAAGACCCTTATGGCTCCATTGACCCACGCTGGACCATCGGTGAAATTATTGCTGAACCGTTAAAAGTACATCAAAAAAGAAAGGCAACGAAACAAATAGAAACAGAAGTGAAAGAGCTTTTAACAAAAGTGGGACTTAATCCTGATTGGCATCAACGTTATCCTCATGAGTTCTCAGGCGGACAGCGGCAAAGGATTGGTATAGCAAGAGCAATTGCTGTAAATCCATCATTTATTTTAGCTGATGAAGCGGTTTCGGCATTAGATGTTTCAGTGCAAGCACAAATTATTAATCTGTTAAAAGAGCTGCAGCAATCGCTGAGGCTAACGTATCTATTTATCGGACATAACTTAAAT